>NZ_JANLWO010000372.1:0-12643 GCF_031364565.1 Chamaesiphon sp. OTE_20_metabat_361 | reverse complement strand
GGTGTCAAAAGCGGTAACGATCTCGGTAGGCGAGCCGCCAGCAATGACGGCTTCTAGGCACGATCGATCGGATTGGTATGTCAATCGACTGTGATGGCAAGGTAGCTGACTCAAGACAGCGGCGGCTCTGACAAACAGGTTATGTAAGGGTGTTGGTAACGCTCGCTCGGTGCCGACTAAAGCCAATTGTGTGGGTTTCAAGACAGTAGCAATCTGCTCGGATAGTGGCACTGGCTGGGGTGTGACGGCGGTTGCCGATCGCCAAGCTAGTTTTTCTTGTTGATACCGTAATGCCGCCGCTAAGCCGATTGTCGTGGCAGTACAGAGACTTTGCAAGATCTCCAAGAATTCGGGTAACATTTCGGCTTGGCTGAATACCGCCAATACCCCGATCGAATCGCCATCTACAATCAGTGGATATCCCGCAAAACCTTGAATGCCATGCGAAATCGCCCACTCTCGATCGAGTACCCAGGATTCGGCTGCTAATTGATTGCTCAGAAACGGGATTTGATTTTGGGCGATTTTGCCCACTTTAAACGCACCCACTGGCACTCTCGCGAAAAAGCCGTCCGTGCGTTGGTATAGTCCAGAAGAGGCGACTAGTTTTAACGCCGTGCGCTCTGGTTCCATCAACCAAATTCGGGCGAAGACGCAGCCAAATTTCTCGACAAGTCCATTGGTAACTCTGCACGCGATTTCGGCTGGTACCAAGCAACCACTAAAACTGGTGACGATCGCATTCACTTGCTGTAAATCTACCAGCAGCTTGGTACCATCCACCATTTCAAATACCGGATCGGTCACGATCGATTCTCCGCTGCAAAGATTCCCTAGATCCATTGAGCCGCGATCGGCTGGGTTTGGCTGTATGTTGAGATACGAAAGTAGGTGCGATTTTACTGAGATTAACATACTCACATCTTGCGCCCGGGAGGGAACCTTCCGGATTGTGCGAGACAAGACAGTACATGACAACTGATAAAATCGCCTCAAAACTTACTGCTATCCACTATCCACTATCCACTATTCACTATCCACTAAAGCATTAGTAGCAATTATTCCAGTACCGATCGTGGCAATCGAGGTAATGACAATCGGTACGCCATTTCCCATCACCAGCATTACTCCACCTAAAATAATTTGACTGCCAACTACGGCTATAAATATAGGTACAAATAATCTCGTTCCTATTTGCCATCCTGCTAATATTGAGAGATGACACCATCCAAAAATCCAGAGAAATTGTTCGGGCTGCGATGGGATTCTGAGTAAGTTGAGATTTGAATAAATTGCGGGGCGATCGTCTTTTAGCGAAAATGAATTAATTGCAGTTAGAGGTTTATGAATTAAGGTATCGCGTTCGCCGATGATGACTATTTTACCATGAAATAGATCTTGGAGCTGTGCTGGAGATGCTGCTGATAGACTCTCGGTTGTGACAGATTTTAACCGATCGAATACCCGACTGTTTAACTTCCACTGATGTTCTATTGAAGTCTGTGACAAATATTGCTTGAGATGATTATCTGTTAAAAATGCTTGGGGTTGGGCATGACGATCGATCTGTTCGATCGCCGCCGTTAATATCTGAGGATTGTTCAATTTTCCTAATACTCTCAGGGGTGGTTTTAGTAGGACGATATTATCATCATTAGCTGGTTGAAGCTGCGATAATAGATCGGTCGTCAGATTTTCTACTCGTTGAGAAAGCTCACTCGATTTTAAACCCATACTCAATCCAGCTATAACTAGACTCAAACCGAAGCTAGTCCAAAATCTATATTTAGGATCCGAAATAGTTCGACAGATATCGGTCAAATAATTTGGGGTTAGTTCGGACTTTGCAACTTCAATAAAATCTTGCCAACTCACCGGATGGCTGAGTGGATTATGAAATAAAACTGGGAGCCAGTTAGCAAATTTCAACCAAGATTCGGTAGAAATCGATATCCGAGCGCGTGCTAACTGAAAAGCTCGCACAAAATCTGCACCATTACTATATTCAGCTAATAATTTTTCTAAGAACTCTTGAGCGATCCGATTGGGAATTTCTGCCCGCATCACGATTAAATAAGTGATATTTGCATCTCTTAATTGGTGAGCGATACCTAATCCACTACAACAGTTAAAAATAGCGATTTGCAATCCACGGGCGACTGCTTTTTTAATTTCTGGTTTGAGGGTACTCACCTCGATAGTTGTGTGAGGATTGAGATAAATAACTCCCTCTAACTCGCGTTCATATTCAACACTTTCTCCATGTCCGCTGAGATAGAGAATATCGGGAGCATCTAGATTTAATCGAGCGACGATATCCTGAGCTGAGGTAGTTTCAAATGGTTTGAGATTGACATCTGGGAGCGATTGTAAGCACTGAAAATCACGATCGAGGTCTAATAGTGGATCTACACCGAATAGGGCGAGAATATCCACCTTAGCGTTGGGCACAACGAGCGGATTACTAAGATCGGTATTCTCAGGGTTGCTAAATACTTCTACTGCTAAGGGATAGTCAGTAAAAAAATCCCACAGATACCAGGGTAATTGCCAGATCGATCGCTGTGAAGCTTGAATAATAACTATAATTTCTTCGGTTTCACCAAGCTTAGTTCGTAACGATCGTTCGATCCGCGAAAAATCACTTTCACACAGCCATTTATTCAGTTCTATTTTCAGCCGATCGTGTAAGTTTCGCAAATCTTGAATCGAAACATTAGTAATGGCTCGATCGGCAAATTTCACTCCCCGATGCAGTTCATCTCGATTCAGACGAACGATCTCTTTATATAATAACTCCCACTGATTTAATGATGATTTTAAATCTGGTGCAGCTTGTAAGCTACATTTATCCTCCCAGACAGTTCGATCGATTGCTCTGAGTTCGATATTCACAGAACTAAAGCCAGCAGCTAGATCGCCATTACCTAATTTAATGATAATTTTTTTCATAGTAATATTAGATCGGGCTAAACTACAAAGCGTTCGATCGTCAGGCAACTATTTAGTTGTATTTGGATGCTAAATTTAGTGCCGATCGAGCAGGTGAAAGATGGTAGTTGAATATAATCATCATTAGTTCTAGCTACTACCATGCGTAAAGCAGAGCCATTTTCATCTAGATAACTCAATTGCAATTGCGGGGGAATAATTCGCTCGCCGCTACCTGGATGGATCTGGACTACTACGCGTACTTCCCCATCGGGTTGGGCAACTATGCCGACTAATAATACTACGGTGAGTCGCTGTAGCTCTAGTTGAAGATTAATTAACTTCGATCGATCTACTGTATGATTACCTTTGACAATCGCTGGTTGGTAATAATTTTTCCAACCACTAGCAATAGCATTACTAAACTTAGATTGCAGCCAATTGGATAAACTAAAACTAGGTGCAGGTGCATGTGCAAGAACTGCTTGTTGCAGACGGATATGATACAATTGGGTGCGAAGATTGGGATTATTTAGAATACTTCCCCATTGAAAAAACTCAACTTTAGTACGCGGTGAATAAGGCGAAGGCGTACTTAATTGTTTGATTAATTCGAGGGCGCGGTCTAAACTTAAATCGGGTAGTTCGGGAGTAGCGACAACTTCATTAAGATCTAACTCTTGTGCCATCCATAATATGTCGAGATTGGCAACTAATCGCTCGCTGGGTAGACTATAAGTGCGATCGCGTGCCGTATATTCACCCTGTTGTTTAAGCGTGCGGTGAGAGGTAAATCCCCAGATATTCATTCCGCTGGTATCGAAATCGATCTGTACGGCAAGATAATAATCACCCTGAAGATTTGGTAAATCCACCCATTCTTGTGGCACTCTAATCTCATCCCGATCGAGTGTATCGGTAGGGATTAAAATTAGTCGAGTTTTACCAATTTCAATCGCACAACCATTGACGACATCCCATAGTGGGTACATCTCTAGTTCTGACAAGCTAGAAGTATAGTCTATGCCCGATTCTGTCAACCACGTTCCGAATTTATGCAAACACAATCGATTCGATCGAGCATAATTTAATCCTGTCCGATTGGAGTAAAGTTGTGGTGATGGTTCGGCAATTTGGAGATCGGCTGCGGTAATTTCTAGCCAAAGTGTTTGTCGATCGATTTGCGCGATCTGTGCTAAATTCAACATGTTTCAAACTTTAAATATTAATTACCGTTGGTTCGAGTACCGCCACCGATTAAAATCGGGGCTTGTGATACAAAGTCCGCCTGTAATTCTCAATTCTCAATTAAATTAACTAGATATTGCTACTTGACTGAATTGAGGAGATCTCAACGTGATAAAGGCAGTCGCTTTTGTCAATCCCATCTGTGTGGGTTTGAAATTAAATTGCCATTGCCTTTCAATCCGCTCGATAAATAAATCGGCAATACTAGATTTAATCGAGTTAACATCATCATCAACAATTAACTTGAAGATTGCTAATAATAATTCAGCATAAAGATCTTCATAAATTAGTTTGAGTCGATCGATAATTGAATTTAGAAGTTCGACCGAGAGATCTTCATCTCTAAATGTTTTGCAATGTAAATCTGTAGCTAATTGCCTCAAACAGCGATCTCGACGGCGTTTAGCAGTCGATTGGTCGCAATCTAGTTCTACACCTACCTCTACTTGGGTCAGCTCTAAACCATAAAAAAACATCAACAATCGATCGCTATCGATCGCTAATTTGTTCGATAATTCGACAACATCCTGTTTGAGAAGCTGAGATTCTAATTGGTGGTGACACTCCCTCAAATCGGGAATTAGATCGATGAGTACCGTACTTTGAGCATGGTTACTCTCGATCGATCTGTCGAGAGTATCGGGTTGGGGTTGGAGATAGTTGCGAATGACTGCGCCCATATATTTTACTAGCTGAATCAGGGTGGCGCGATCGTCGATTGCCAGATCGACTCCCTCGCACTGCTCTATATATCGGGCTGATAGATTATCATAATGCACGGGTTGAGGATTTCGCGTGTCAAATTCATCGACGCCAATAGTATCGACTAAGCACTGGTGAAGCAATAATAGCTGCTCTAAGCGCAGATCTCGCTCGCCTTGGTGGGTGAGGGCTGTTTTCATCCGGCGGGGGCTGGTACGGGCGAGTAGCCCCAGATTGGTGCGTTTAAATCCACTCAGCTCTGGTAAACTGCGAATCCGATCGATTAGGAGTCGATCGAAGCGATAATTACTATATCGAACTAGACTCCGATACCAATTAGCCGGATCTGGCTGAAAGTTTGCTAAAAATTGGATTGGTTGACTGATAATATCTAGCGCAATTTGATAAATATCTGCCAGTTCGAGCTGGGTGGAATGATATTGGAGCGGATTAAAAATTTGGGATCTAATTCTTGCCCTGCCGAATGTGGAAAATAAAATATGCGCTAGTAAAGCAGTGATACAAGCGCAGGCTAATTTGTCTGTAGGACTAGAGCATATTCTATTTACTAATACATCAGCTATTTGTACTAAAGATCGATCTTCTAATCCCCTGAGATATCTTACCAGTCGCGGATCTCGCCGCCAATTCAAATGGTCTTGAGACTCACCGATGCTGGGAAATTCGCAGAAGGTTTTGAGACTATCCATACAATCACTCGATCTCGATCGGATTATTTGCTCTTATGATAATCGATCGGTTGGAGAATAGAGCGTGAAGTGTTTTCGGCAAATAATCACACCGATTAGGCGACACCATATCCGGTATAAGGTCTTTTATAGGGTGGATGCAATCCTAGAATAATATCTTGCTTCGACACGCCCATGTCCACCAGCTCTTGACCCACATCCACATCAGTCATGTTTTGCTGAATCCAGATTTTTCCATCTTTGATATCGAAGTGCATAATAGTGTCATACACTCTTTTCAATTCCTGCCATCCCACCCGCATTAGTTGATATCGTTCGCAAAGCGTCTCCGATAGGAGAATCGCGCTCGACATCAAAGAACAGCTCATTTTCAACATCATCATTGTTATTCTTTGGCAAATGTCGATCGTGTTCTTGCAACAAAGCCTGAATAGAGGCACGATATAGTTCTATTTTATCCATTGAACAATTTCCTCAAGGATTGGATTGTAGACGATTAGCTGAAGGCTATAGCGGTTTACAACAGTTTGAGCAAACCTAGTTTGAAAAAAAGTTTCATAAGCATCAATGGGAATCGCTAGGTAGAGATCGCGATCTGGCTCATGAACTTCAAGCATAACTTTGTAGTTTAAACGATGTAATATGTTCTATTTTGGGCGGGTTTCGATGTTTAATGCGGCTCGATCGATCTAATCCTTAACAATAGACTTCTTGCGAGAGTAAAAGCTAGATCGTGTTCGATAACGATCGAACCTGACTGTTATCTGCGACCGAATCACTCACCCCAGAATCGATCGAATCACTCACCCTCAAAATCGATCGAGGTAGTTGAAACAAAGGAGCGATCGGTTTATCCCCGCAATGGCAGCGATCGAGTTGATGATAAAATTAGCTGATTAATTAGCACGATCGCCCTCACCTAATGAGTCAATTTCCCCACGATGATTTTGCAAAAAACTTTTTAGATTCTTTATTATCGCCCTATGGCTTAGTACAGCCATCATAATCGAACCGGACGAGCGGGATTTAATTATGCAGTTATCGCCTTTATATTTGGAAAAGATTCAGGCTGCGGAGCGGGCTGGTGAAGCCAGAGGCGAAGCTAGAATGCTAGTACGGCAACTGAATCGTCGGTTTGGTGATGCGTCCGATCGATTTGCAGATCGCATTCAACAGTTAGAGATCGCTCGGTTGGAAGAGTTGGGTGAAGCGTTGTTGGATTTTACCAGCTTGGCAGATTTAGAGATTTGGTTTAGTCAAAATTAGCGACCTTTGTAGCGTGCCAGAGGCGATCGAACCCAGGAGCGAATTCAATCGACACATATTTTTAATCTTCGATCGAATTATTGGCTCGATCGCATTCGATCGAGATAGTTGGATCGAAAAGAGCGATCGAAGTCACTCGCCCATCATCCTAAAACCTCAAAACTGCTCGATTCTCCATCTCCTAACGTCCCTTCAACTGAGCGATCGTATCCATCACCTTCTGATAATAATCCGTCTGCCCCTGCTGACGAAGTAACTCAGCCCCCTTACTCCAATCCGCGATCGCTCCCTGTCGATCTGTTAGATCCAATTTAACTCCACCTCGGCCAATGTAAGCAGCAGCATCGTTGGGATTAATTTTAATCGCCCGATCGAAATCAGCGATCGCTCCCTTACGATCTCCTAAAGCTGATTTAGCATCCCCTCGGCTACTGTAAGCATCAGCCAAGTTCGGATTAATTTTAATCGCCCGATCGAAATCGGCGATCGCACCCTTATTATCTCCTCGCTCGGATTTAGCTAGACCCTGCTCGATGTAAGCAGCAGCATCATTGGGATTAGTTTTAATCGCCCGATCGCGATCGGCGATTGCCCCCTGTCCCTTCAACCGAGCAATTATATCCACCACCTTCTGATAATCATCCATCCGCCCCTGCTGGCGAAATAACTCAGCCCCCTTACTCAAATCCGCGATCGCGCCCTGTCGATCTGCCAGATCCAATTTAACTCCAGCTCGGTTACAGTAAGCCTCGGCATAGTCGGGATTAATTTTAATCGCCAGCTCGTAATTGGCGAGCGCTTCCTTATTATCTCCTCGCTCCGATTTAATATTACCTCGACCAAGGTAAGCCTCAGCATAGTCGGGATTAATTTTAATCGACAGCTCGTAATCGGCGATCGCTCCCCGTTTGTCTCCTAGAGCGTGTTTAGCATTACCTCGGCCAAGGTAAGCCTCAGCATAGTTGGGATTAATGTTAATCGCCCGATCGTAATCGGCAATCGCTCCCTTATTATTTTTTAGCTCTAATTTAACGTTACCTCTGTTATTGTAAGCCGCAGCCAAGTTCGGGTTAATTTTAATCGACCGCTCGTAATCGGAGATCGCTCCCCGTTTGTCTCCTAGAGCGGATTTAGCATTACCTCGGTTAACGTAAGCATCAGCCTTGTTCGGATTAATTTTAATCGCTCGATCGTAATCGGCAATCGCTTCCCGTTTGTCTCCTTGAGCGGATTTAGCATTACCCCGATTAAAGTAAGCATAGCTTTCTTCTCGCTGAATCATGTTGTCATAAATTTTAATCGCTGCTGCGTACTGTTTTTGCTGGAAGAAAATCTCGGCTTTATAATTTAGCAATGCTCGATCGTTCGGTTCTAGTTTAATCGCTGTGTCGATCGACTCTAACGCCTGTGCGTACTTTTTTCTCTTTATAAAAATTGAACTTTGATATTTCCAGAAATAGTAATAATTGGCACGCTCCTTGGCTGGCACTGCCGCGATCGCTTTGGCGATGGCCGCACTAGCTAGGTCGAGTTTTTCTGAATAAAGTAGTGATAATGCTCTACCATAGTTGCCAGTTAGGATCTGACCCTTGGTAATTGCCCTGTCGAAGGCGGTTACAGATTGCTCGAATTGGTTGGTTCGATACAGTTGATTGCCATAAGTCAGCCAGCGTTGACCATTGTCTTCAGGTGTGGGTTGGGCTAGATTTGCCATTGCCGTCTCGATGTTCTGGCGATCGACGGTAGCTAGAGCAGGGGCGGGAGTTTTAGCAATTTTCAGTAGTTGAGGATTGAGTTGCAGTCGTGGTGCTAATCCAATGAGGGTTTGGATCGATATACCTTGACTATTGCCTAACATCACATCTTTAGTCTGTTCGGCTCGACCATGAATGCCGATAACTCTACCAGCAGTATCAAAGACACCCCCACCACTCATCCCGCCATAACTGACACTGCTATAGATGATGTCATAACCGTTCCCAAAAGATTGTTGGTTTTGGGTTTGAAGTTTCCCTTGTTCGCGATCGAAAACGTAACCAGGATTGAGTTGCCATTGCCACAGAGGGCTACCAATTTTATCTCGCCCGGGAAAACCGCCTGCGAGAACAATTTCGTTGTTATTCGGGCTAATTTCATTGAGTTGGGCGATGGGGTAGGTGTTAGTGCTGGTAAATTTGACAATGGCTAGATCGACACCTGTTGCTAGTACAGTGCTGGTGAGATTGTGGGTATCTTGATCGTAGGTGATGAGTCGATTATTAGTAAATTTTTGTTGGTTTTTCTCGTTTTCTAGTACGTGCTTGGCTGTGACGACATAATAACTATTCCCCTCTTGGGCAACAATCACCCCCGAACCATTACCGCCACTATTTTCGATTCGGACTGTTTGTTTGCGGGCGAGATCGTTGAGCTTTGCCATGTAGCCAGTTGGGGTGGCTTGGGGCTGGATTTGTCCGACTGCCAAGCCATTAAATTTATAACGGTAAAGGATGTCTGGCTTGACTTTAATCAGGAAATTATAGACAGGTACGCCCCAATTTGCAGTCCGATATTTAGCGGCGAGTTTGGCTAAAGGTTTACTACCATCGTTGTAAGTATAGTTAGGTAAAATCGGTGCCGCACCGATCGTATTTATCCCCAAAAATACCCCACCCGCATCAAAAATCGGCCCGCCGCTCATCCCCTGACGCACGCCTTTTTCACCTTTGGCAATTTCATAGCCGATTTGCGTACCGTTATCGAAGGGAATATCGGAGAGTTGAGTAATCGCACCAGGGGAGATTCGGAGATCTTTGGAGTCGAATGGATATCCCGCGCTGTAGATATTGCGATCGTTTAGTTTGAGAATACCTGGATTGGCAAGGTTGGCTAATTGGTATTGCTTGGAACTGGTAAATTCTAGTAAGGCTAAATCGTACTTGCGATCGAATCCACCATCGATCGGTTTAGCAGTATACTTTTGCCCGTCGGGTGCTTGGATCTCAAATTGGGTTGTGCGCCTCGTAACGTGGGCATTGGTGAGGACGAGGTAGGTATTCCCCTTTTTGGCAATTAGGACACCTGAGCCGCCATTAGTGCCTGATGTGATGCGGACGGTGATGTCTTTGGCGATCTGATTTACTTTGGTGCTGGCTTGCTGTTGGGCTTCGTCGAGTCCCTGGAGTTCTGGATCGATCTTTTGGGCGATTTGGGTTGACGATTTGGGGTTTGTCGTGGGGTGATTCGATGATGCTGTTGCTTGTAGGAGCGAGATCCCTGGGAATAAAAACAGGCTCGATAGAATAATTGGCGTAATATTTTTCATATTTTAGCAATTTTTTAGTAGTTTCAGCTTCCCGAATTATTGGAGAAGTCTGGGGTCTAGCGTAATTCTGAAAAGTCTAGTTTCTGGGCATTCTTTAGTGGAATGCAACTGTTTGATTGAATCCATCGCCCTTTGAGACAGAGCCATCCGCACATGCTGCCGCAACAACTCAGCATATATTATTTAAGTAGGTAGGCATAATTAAATATAAAATACTGTGTAGGGTGGGCACTGCCCACCATCTAAGTTTCAGGCATTATCTATTTAATAAATATTTGCACCCACCTACCTAATTAAACTCATTGCTTTTTGATATAAATCCATCCGTCCTTGCTGCCTAAACAACTCAGCCGCTCTCCTGATATCCCCAATAGCTGATTCTTCCTGTCCTAACTCAGCTTTAATAAGACCGCGATTATAGTAAGCTTCAGCATATTGAGAATTTAGTGTAGTGGCTCGATCGAAATCTTGGAGGGCTGCTATTTTCTGCTCTAATTGGTATTTAACAGCCCCGCGATTATTGTAAGCATCAGCCAATTGAGGATTGAGGGCAATGGCTCGATCGAGATCTTGGAGTGCTGCTATTTTCTGCCCTAATTCGGATTTGACGATTCCGCGATTACCATAAGCCTGAGCCAATTGAGGATTAATGGAAATGGCTCGATCGAAATCCTGGAGTGCTGCTATTTTCTGCCCTAATTCGGATTTGACGATTCCGCGATTACCGTAAGCTTTAGCATGTTGAGGATTTATGGAAATGGCTCGATCGTAATCTTGGAGTGCTGCTATTTTCTGCCCTAATTGGTATTTAACAATTCCACGATTGTAGTAAGCAGATGCAGATTGAGGATCGAGCGTAATGGCTCGATCGAAATCTTGGAGTGCTGCTATTCTCTGCCCTAATTGGTATTTAACAACCCCGCGATTGTAGTAAGTATATGCCTCTGGTTGTCTATTGATGATGAGATTATATTCCTCGATCGCTGCCGATTTATTGTCCGATACAATTAGTATTCGCGCTCTTTCATTTCGTAACGTCAGATCGCTCGGTTCCAGCGCGATAGCCTTGTCTATCGCTGCTAGAGCTTGAGGATAATTTCCCGATAATCTCCAAAGAACACTCTGGTGTCTCCACAGGTAATAACTACCCTTAATCACCGATGCTGGCTCCTTACTCACAGCAGCAATCGCTTGCGAGATCGCATCTGTTGCCGAGCGAAGGTCGCCAGTCAATCCTAGTGCTAAAGCCAAGCCATAATTACCCGACACTACTTGCCCTCTAGCAGCCGCAGTTCTAAAAGCCTCTACTGCTTTCCGATATTTCCGCATTCGATATAATTGCCTGCCATAGGCTAATGAACGCTCTCCCCGCTCATCGCTACCTTGCGGTGGGGTGATATTTTCCATCGCTTGCCGAATATTACTGTTTTGTGCGGCAGTCAATGGTGCTGGTGGAGTATCGATAACTGTCAATAATTTCGGCGCGACACCTAACTGTGTCAATAATCCGGTAAAGGTTTGAATCGAGATCCCCGCACTATTGAAATCTTCTCCTTCGCCCCTACCATGAATCCCGATGATATTTCCCGCCCGATCTAAGACTGGCCCCCCACTCATGCCGCCATAACTAATACTGCTGTAAAGTAGATCGTATCGATCGGCAAATGTAGCTTGAGTTTGAGTCTCAAATTTACCCTGTTCGCGGCTATATACAAAGCCAGGATTGAGTTGCCATTGCCACAGGGGGCTATTAATTTTAGCCCGCCCTGGAAAGCCGCCGACAAATACGATGTCACCGCTATTAGGGCTAGATCGATTCAATTTACCAGTGGGATAAACATTGGTGCTGCTAAATTTCACCACTGCGAGATCTGTTCCTTTCGCAACTACGGTGCTGGTGACGGGATGCCGATCTTGGTCGTAGGTGACGATTTGGGCAGTTCCTTTGTTTTCGACTACGTGTTTGGCGGTGAGGACATAGTAATTATTACCTTCACGAGCGACAATTACACCCGAACCACTCTGGTTGTTCTCGATGCGGACTGTCATCTTACGGGCTTGTTGATTGCGTTCGGCGATGTATCCCGTTGGGGCGGGTTGTTGTGCCACCTTGGGCAGATTATCGTAACCGTAGAGGATATCTGGCTTGACATTGGTGAGAAAGTTGTAGACAGGTACGCCCCAATTAGCAGTTCGATATTTAGCGGCGAGTTTGGCGAGTGGTTTACTGCCATCGTTGTAGGTATAGTTGGGTAAAATCGGTGCTGCACCGATGGTATTAATGCCCAAAAATGTCCCCCGCTCGTCGAGAATTGCCCCGCCACTCATCCCCTGACGGATACCTTTTTCGCCCTTATTTGTGGTGTACCCGATTTGCGTTCCATTATCGAACGGAAGATCCGAAAGTTGGGAAACTTTCCCGCTGGTAATTCTGATGTCTTTAGAGTCGAACGGAAATCCCGCACTGTAAATAGTCCGCTCG
>NZ_JANLWO010000350.1:0-1851 GCF_031364565.1 Chamaesiphon sp. OTE_20_metabat_361 | reverse complement strand
GATAACCCTAACCCCGTGGTGATGTCGGGAGCGGATACCCTCTTTGATGGTAGTATACCTAGACAAAAGGTCGCTCAGGTGTGCGTTGAGTCACTCACCAACCCTCAAGCCCGCAACAAGGTATTAGAAATCGTCAGTTCTCCCACAGCAGAGTCTAAAAGTTGGGAAGATCTCTTTGCGGCGGTGTAGTAACTAATAACGATCTCGGTAGGTATTTAGGCACAGAGACTCAAGCGGGAATCGACGATCGCCGATTCCCCATCCACAGTTAGCAAGTAACCAGTAAACACTTCGGTGATGTGGGGGATTGCCAGCCGTGAATCTCACCTTGCCTCAGCCGCTAAATCTTTAGTTATTAATGATTAATGGACACATTTAAACCTAGACACTATCGAACGGTCGGCATCACGATCGGCTGTATTGCCGCACTGTGGTCTGTATTGCTCTTACGACAAGCGGGCGATCGGCCGATCGCCAATCCCACTTTTGAGACTAGCCAACCGCCACCCTTAGTGATGAAAGGTGGCGATCCTTATATTCGGGCGTTGATGCGGACGATCTCTGCCAGCGAAGCTAGCGATCGCCAACCCTATTCGGTGATCTATGGTGGCACTCATGCCAAGAGTCTCGATCGTCATCCCGAGCGGTGCATTCGGATTACCAGCGGGCCGAATATGAATAATTGCTCTACCGCCGCTGGACGCTATCAGATGATTGATACCACCTGGGCAAAGATGGCTCGAAAGTATCATCCCAAGCAATCTTGTACGCTATTTGTCTTTCAGTGTGCTTATAGCTTTGAGTCTAAGTACCAAGATGCTGTCGTTCATGCTTGGCTGAGCGATGAACAATCCTGGAGAATGAATATCCCTGCGCTACTAAAAGCAGGTCAATTGGAACAAGTTAGACGGCGATTATCGAGTACCTGGACGAGCTTGGGTTACGGCATCGAGACAAATACCGTCACCCCCAAATTAGCAGGTATTTATCAACAGTTATTAAAAGAAGAGTTAGCTCAAAAAGATTAGTAGCGTTGCTGATTTGAGGTATGATTTCCCTTCTTGTGCAACGCTAAAATCTCCCCATCCCCCAGTCCCCTCGTCCCCTCGTCTCCCCATCTTTCATACCCAGATATAACGCCCCTTAGCGATCGTCCTTAGCCATCATTAACTCGACAAAATTGGTATAAACTTCACCCTTAATAAAATCCGGATGTTCGAGAATGCGCTGATGAAAATTAATCGTCGTAGGCACACCCGTAATAGCATATTCTCGCAATGCCCGTCGCATCCGCCGAATCGCCGTATCGCGATCGACTCCCCAGACGATTAATTTGCCAATCAAAGAGTCATAAAAAGGTGGAATCTCGTAATCGGTATACACATGGGAATCAATCCGCACTCCTGGGCCGCCTGGCGCCAGATAACCAGTGATTTTACCGGGGGATGGTCGGAAATTGTGGTCGGGATCTTCGGCATTGACGCGACATTCGATCGAGTGTCCTTTTAAGACTACTTGCTCTTGGGTGAAGGAAAGTTTTTCACCTTGGGCGACGCGGATTTGTTCGGCAATTAGGTCTAGTCCGGTAATCATTTCGGTGACGGGATGCTCCACTTGGATGCGGGTATTCATCTCCATGAAGTAGAAATCACCATGTTTATCGAGCAGAAATTCGACCGTACCGACGCCCGCATAATCGATCGATTTGGCAGCGGCGATCGCGGCTGCACCCATTTTCTGACGGAGTTTGGGGGTTAAGGCGGGGCTGGGCGCTTCTTCAAGGAGTTTTTGATGCCGTCTTTGGATCGAGCAGTCGCGTTCGCCCAGATAGACGACGTTGCCATAGTTTTC
>NZ_JANLWO010000308.1:0-13180 GCF_031364565.1 Chamaesiphon sp. OTE_20_metabat_361 | reverse complement strand
TGTAATTTACACATTTTCCTCAATCATGTCGATCCGGTGCGAAGTGACGAAGCTTGGCGATTGGCTTGTGAATTGGTGGCGGTGGATTGGCTCAAACAAATCTCGATCGGGCAATCGATTCATCCAACGAGCGAGCTACCTTTGCCAGCGCAAAATATCGAGGATATTGCGGCTATCTTTGCCCGCGATTTTGGGGCGGCACGGGCTAAATACGGTCATCCTGGGACTGCAGGAAGCGAGCCGAGTTGGATTGTCAGTCCCGATGTCCGCCCGTTTACCGCTGCGTTTCGGCAACGACACAGCGATGATTTTGCCAATGGGATTCGGAATGCAGTAATTAAAGCGGTAGAAACTGCGGGCGAAGGATCGCGGCGGACGACGCGCAATGCCAATTCCTTGGCGGAACGCGCTCGGAGGTGGTTTGTAGCCAACTATCCCCTATTGGCATCATTAGCAGCGGCATTTGAGATCGTGGAGGATGCGGAATTATGTCAGCAGATGGATATCTCATTAGCAGCGGTAAATACCGAAATTCAGCGGATCTATATCAATCCCAAATTTCCCTGGACTTATCCTCAGCTTCAGTTTGTCATGGCACACGAGTTGCTGCATGTGGGCTTACGCCATGAGGAACGCCAGCAGGGACGCGATCGCTTTTTGTGGAATATTGCCTGTGACTACGTGATTAATGCTTGGCTGGTAGAAATGGGGATTGGTGAAATTCCCACACCAGCACTGATGCTCGATCTGGAATTAGGCTTCGAGCATGAATCCGCCGAGGCGTTGTACGATCGGATCGTCAAGGATCTGCGACTGATGCGACGGCTAAAAAAGGAACGCACTCTGCGCGGCGTTGGTAAAAGTGACCTGCTCTCAGAGCGTCCCCCATCGTGGTGGACGGGTGTGGGTTGCGATTTGGATACTTTTTATCGGCGCGCTCTGGCTGATGGCTTAGATTTGCATATGTCACAGGTGAAGCGCGGTTTTCTGCCTGGAGATCTGGTGGAAGAAATTAAGTCGATTTTGCAGCCGCCGATTCCGTGGGATGTCAAGCTCGGACAATGGCTGGATAATTACTTGCCGCCGATCGCCGCACGGCGGAGTTTTGCTCGCGCTAGCCGCCGCCAATCTTCGACACCCGATATCCCTCGTGCGGTGTATATCAAACCTCCAGAACTGATGGCAGCGCGGACATTTGGGGTAGTCTTGGATACTTCTGGCTCGATGGATAGTGGCACGTTAGCACGCGGTTTGGGCGCGATCGCGAGTTATGCGCTCAGTCGCGAAGTCCTCCAAGTTCGCGTCATCCAGTGCGATGCGGGGATTCACGATATGGGCTACGTGGAGCCAGAACGCTTGTTAGAGACAGTCGAGGTCAAAGGTAGAGGCGGTACGATTTTGATGCCCGCGATCGCCCGATTAGAGGCGGCTGAGGATTTCCCCAAGGATGCGCCGATCTTAGTTATCACTGATGGTGAGTGCGACTATCTGAGTCTGCGCCGCGCTCATGCGTTCTTGTTGCCTGAAGGTAGACGATTGCCATTCGATACCCGCGCACCGATCTTTCATTTCGATGCGTAGGGACGATGCTTGATGCTTGTCCTGCATTTAATTTATAAGTCTGTAGATATCATCTTGAATGTTAAGGGATAACGAGCAAAGCTATCCAGATCGCAATAAGTTTTAATCGTATGAAAAAAAGTCAATTAGACCGCCCTAAAATCCAGCCATTGCTCTATTTACACTTCTAGATTGAGTTCCATCTGTCTCAATGGTAATTCTTTATGTCGATCGATTTCACTTGGATTCCCAAACCTGTTTAAAACTAAATCTAGCCAATAATCTCGATCTAGAATCAAATTAGTATCGATCGTATCTGCAAGAGCTACAAAAATTGCCGCAGATCTAGCTTGACAATTTATAGATTTTTTAGGATTGAAGGCTATGTCTGAAAATCCAGCATAATTTTTCAATTGTTCAGACACGATAGGATTTTCAATTAGTGCTACCAAATAAAGCCAATCATAAAAAGCAGTGATTGGTTTGTCTGGAAAATCATCTCCAAAAAAGCAGTAGCCTTTAAACGATCCAGAATTACGCAATCGCTCATCTGTCTTTGCATCTTGACTAGAAGCATTATAAAGGTCGTGAAATGGCCCATCATTTTCAAAAACCTTGCTTCCCTGATAGGCAGACTCAACAGAGATAAAGTTTCCTTCCTTCTCAAATCTCAAATTGAAGGCACTCAATTTTATGCCTATATCCTGTAAAGATTTAGAAGAAATTTCAAGCAGAGGACTCAATCCTTTTTCTGTGGCTGATTCATGTAATGACAGAATCGATTTTTGAGCTTGACTCCTAGATAAACCAGGATGCCACTCAAAATTAATCGAGACTTCCTGATAGTAAGGATAAATATTTGGCTGAGGTATATAAATTGGTCTTTGAGCCATCTGTCATCTACGCTATTTATTAAAGCTGGGCTAGTAACTTCTTCTCGATCGAGGATTTATGTTATGGAGACTGATTCAGTGAATACTTATCGGCTAGGATTTTTTTGTCCAGAATGAGTAGTCTGCTCTGGGAGTAAAGTAGTAATCTCCAAAATAAAACTTATCATTAAATGATTTGGCGTGTTCACCATTTTTCAAAATCCATCGGTCTTTATCTAATTCGCTGTAAAAGTGTACTCCCTTAATATATTCAGGACTAATCGAGCCGAAACACAAAACTTCTGCCTGTGGATCGGTAGGATTATTGTCATACAGATTTAGATCCTGACGATTTTGACCATTATCATCAAACATCTTGTGGAGGTATTCCGGCTGTTTTCTCTCATTGACAGATATCTTTGTCATCTCACCAGATGCAGCATTTTTATAGCAAAATGCACTCTCCAGTTTCCAGAGTATAGATGGATCTAATTCTAGAACTACCCAATCAACAGTTTTCTCGTTGCTACGACTTCTATACTTGTAGAACATTCCATAATTTGGGAAGATAACGCTCAAGGAAATCGAGCTTTGATAACCATCTAATCTTAAATCATCATTGGAAGAGAATGATTTTCGATCTCGCTCTAGGGTTGTTCTCGGTATTAATCCATCACTCAAAATGCTATTTAGATTTTCAATATGTGTGAAGTGAATTAAGTTCTCTATCCCCCTTTCTTGGGAAATATTCTGAATTTTAATTTGACGATCTGAGAATGATGGAAGCTGACTAGAAATCAATTTGCTTTTAGCTTCGCTAATTACTCTCTCTAATTCTTGAATATTCTCCATCACAGAACTATCTGGCTTGTATGCAATCGCTTGAACAAAGTCAGTGATTGCACCGTGATAATCTTTTAACTTATATTTGGCAAAGCATCGCATACTATAGGCATTTGCATATTGGGGATTTAACTCTATTGCCTTATCATAGTCAATAATTGCATTCGTAAAGTCATTTTGGTTTTGTTTGGTGAATCCTCGCCAAAAGAAAGGATTAGGATATTGAGAATCTATTTTTATCCATTGTTCATAATCATAAATTGCACCTTGATAATCACCCAATGTATGTTTGAATACACCCCTATTATTATAATAATGTTTGCACTGAGAATCTAGTTTGATTGCATTCGTGCAATCAGAGATAGCACCATAACAATCAAGTAAATCGTACTTAGCATTACTCCGATTATCATAATAATCAGCATTTTCGGGATTTAGAGTTATCGCTTTTGTATAGTCAGCGATAGCTCCATGACAATCTCCTATCGAATATTTAGTAAGGCCGCGATTATTATAATAATCAGCATTTTGAGGATTTAGAGCTATCGCTTTTGTATAATCAGCAATCTCGCCTTCATAATCCTTTAGATAGGATTTAGACAAGCCTCGATAATTGCAATAAAAATCGTTTTGAGGGTTTAGCTCTATCGCTTTATCAAAATCATGAATTGCACCTATGTAATCTTCTGTTCGATATTTTGAATCACCTCGATTACCAAAGTAAATAGCCTCCTGAGAATTTAGTTCAATTGCCTTTGAATAATCAACGATTGCACCCTGAGAATCTCCTAAATTATCTTTAGAAATAGCTCTCCAATTATAATAACTAGCCTCTTGAGGATTTAGCTCGATTAACCGATCGAAACTATTGATTGTCGCCTCATAATCTCCCAGGTTGTATTTAGATTTACCTTCTTCAAAGTAATCATCCTCAGTCCAGAACCCAGAAATGTCTAATGAATTTTCCATATTTTTTTCTGTTTGAATGTTGCTGCTAGAAATTAAAACAGGACTCTCAATGCTCGGAATACCCTCTTTCTGTTTGACAATTGGACGAGGCGTTTGTGACTCATTGGCCTCAGATGATTTGACTTCATGAGGTAATCGATCGCTAGCCTCATCAAAATATTTTAGTTTCGACCATAATTGTCGATCGCCCACTATGTATAAACGATACTTGGCACGAGTCGCTGCAACATTCAAAATATTAGGCTTACTTGATGCCCAATTTAAGGCACCTGCACTTGACTCATCACACCCTAATACCAAAATAACGGCATCGGCTTCTTTCCCTTGAAAAGTATGCACCGTTCCGATGGACTTATCGATCCAGCTCTTAACATCAGGATCGGTAAGTCCCTTTGCCCATTGCGATTTTTTAGCTTGGAGTAAATACTTCAGCTTTAGAGCAACAACCTTAAATGGCGAAATGATATACAGATTTGGTATAGCTTGTTCCGCCGCAACTAGGTGAGTTAGCAGATTTACCACTTCATCTCCTTGTGCGGGCACCCATTGTAGATCTTGGCACTTACTTTTAATATCGATCCAACGACTATCCCCTAGCGGAAATTGCTTATCCTCCTTGGGTGAAATAGTCGCAATCACCATCTTGCCCTCATAGGCGATTTGATTAGAAATCGTTGCCATTGGCTCGATACAACGACGATGTACCCATAATGGACAACCAATCCATTTTGACTCACCCTCGACTTTGACATCGGTACCGAATGAATTGGCTCGATCGGATATAGTTTGAATTGAAGCCTCTGTCGGACTCCAGCAATCCTCAACCCCAAAATAGTTTTGGAGTTCTTTTACCAAAGCTTTGTCTAAAGTGAAGACTGGTTCGATCTGGGATGGATCGCCAACGATAATTGCTCTCTTCGATCGCTGTAAGGCACCTACAACGGCTTGAGGGATTCCTTGTCCAGCCTCATCGATTAACAACCATCCAAAAGCTGCTGGAGGCAACCTGTCAAACAATCGTTGTACCGAGGCTAGGGTAGTAGATACGACGGGTACGACGAGAAAAAGTGTTTGCCAAAGGTAGAGGATTTGCTCGTCGCTGAGACCTTCTCGATCTCCCTTTACCAAACCCACCCATCGTTTCAAATTCTGCTTAATAGGTATAGCAGCCTGTCGAATGAATTGCTCGTGAACATTTAATGCAGCTAGAAATAACTCGGTACGAGCTTGATTGAGTTGTTCGTCTACCCAAGGTGCCGAACGCTGTCGTTTCTCATTCAATTGATTCCACCACTCATCATCCCCAAAAGCTTCTCCTAGATTAGCTTTAGCCAAGGATAAGTTCAACCAGTCCGGCATTACTCGCGCTAACTGTTGTTTTTCTCGATTGAGTATCTGAACTTCTCGTTCTCGCCGCTGAAAAATGAGTTTTACCTCTTCAGCAGCCGATGTCCGTTTAGTTAGTTGAGAAGCTAACATCTGCATCTGTTGTTGCACACTGACAATTTTTTGGTGATGCTGTTGGTAGCTAACATTGTCGAATAAGCGGGTAGCGATGGAAGGTTGTGTTGATTTTAGTTGCTTTAAATAATCCTCTCGCTCCTTGAGAGATTCAGCAGCTTCAAGTTGCAATTTCAAAGCTTGCTTGAATATCCCCTTTGCTTCCGACTCCTTTGCTCGTGCAATATCCAAACTGGTTTCTATCGCTCGATATTGTTGAGAAACCAGATCTTGAGTTTTAATTTGCTCGTACCATTTCTCCCGCTGCTCGATGAGATGCAGTACTGTTTGCTTGCACTGATAAAAGTCCTGGCGTGCAGCAGCCCAGTCAGACCGAGCGGGTTCCTCTCTCAATAGAGCATTGATGGAGCCAGCTTTATCCCAAAAGCCAATGCAGAATTTATTGCAATTGTCTTTTTTCCCCAGCGTGGCAGCAATTAAGCCCCAAGTAGACGGGGGAGTATCCGCCAATGAATCTACACTCTTCTTGAGAATCGGCATCTGTGCCGTTGTCGTAGGGGCAGACCGATTGATTTCTGGCTCTTCAGACTGCTTTTGTGCAGCAGCTTTGACACTTTCAGAGACAGCTCTAAAATATGTCGCTCGCTCTTGATATCGCTCGTCGATGGCATCGAATGCGGGCAGCTCAACACTGACGTTTTCCACTGCTGCATTATTGGAAGATGAAACAACAATTTCAAAACCCGTCAGCGAAGGATGAAGACGATAAAAACCCTCCACCTTGCTAAAAGCTGCTGCTGGATCGAGGTAATTTGTCATTTTCTCTGCCCGTTGCACGATAAGATCGGCAATCAAATCTCGCAACAACGTTGTCTTCCCAGTTCCTGGTGGGCCATTTACTGAAAACAATCCCCCATCATCCTTTAACTTTTCGATCGCTAGATTAACCGCTAATTGTTGCATTAGCGAGAGATTGTATTTTGGATTGGAAGCCCATCGACCCAATGGTAGATGCCTTGGTGATAGCCAATGTCGAAGAAAAGGCGTTTCCTCAACATTTAGGCGATTAGAAATAGTTGGGGTCAGGAATTGTTGTAATGCTGGACTTGCAGTTCCTGCGGTTATTGCAGTAGCAGCCGATGCTAGGTCATCTAAATAAAAGCTATTGATAATATTAGCTACCGTGTCATCCTTTTTGCGATCGACACGTTGGACGACATAATATCCCAGAATATTAAGCTCTTTGGGTTTCCAGATATCTTGGGAAACTAGATTCAACAGTCCTTGAATATCTTGTACTCTAACCTTACGATTAGTCTCTTTATTTGCTTTTACCCTGCTGGAAAATTCTGTCTCTAAGCAAGCTACATATTTTTTGAAGTCCGCAGTCCATGTATCGATATTTAACTGCTGTTGACTTGTCAATATTGCCCCAATCCGCATGAGCGCCCAAGGTGCAGCCAAGCATGTTAATGAGTCATCAATGATTAATCCATCTGTATCGATTTTGAATGAGACATAGCAACTATATGTTTCAGCAACGACATCCTCAAATCCGCTCTGTGCCAGCTTGGGCAAGGATTTAATAAACTCTATTACTGACTTTGATGAAAAGATGCCCAGAAAAACTTGGTATTCATACCGCAGCGGTTTTCCGTTATTAGCGTCTAATAAATTAAACCGTTCAAGTAAAACCTCTGGATTTAGCCAAGGTAAATTTCGATCCTCTTCGGTCTCCAGAATTTGAGCTGTGAATTTCTCATTTTTTGTAGCTCCTTTCAAATCAAACAGGGTGAGCTGTTCGAGCATGTACCAAAACTGAGCAATGGCTGCTTGACTAGATCTTTGGGACATGAGTGCTTGATGAGGAATTTACGGGATACAGGATTGTAGCGCAGATAGGCTATCAGTCTCAACGCAAATATTTTACTCGATCTTCAGCTCTAACTGTGTATACATGATACCTGTCTTGCTTCTCTATGTCTCCTTCTGAAATCTATCCCACAGGACGCAATTATACTCATCTGTTATCAATATGTAATTCGCTCCAGCGACGGGAACGATTGGAAGTGCAAATGAATTTTATAGATGTGATAAGCCACCCAAGAATCGATCGACTAAAAAGGCTAAACCCGCGCTACTGAGCGGTACCGTCAGATTATCCAATCCCCATTGCGCGATCGATTCTATGCCAGTGGCAACGATAGCAACTGGAATTCCCACTACCCAAGTTTGCCAAATATTGCCATTGACAGTGAGCAGGACGATCGACACGATCGCATAACTGACGACGAGCATTGTCAACGTCCCTTCCCAGCTTTTAGTATTACCAAAAACCGTATATGGATGCTTGCCAAATCTCTGCCCAATAATCGCTGCCAATCCGTCGCCCCAAGCCATAATTAAAATTCCGATTACCCCATAGTAAGGTAAATGGAGATTCCAAAATATAGCGGTCAAAACACCAATGCTCACCGCATAAAAAAATGTCCCCAGACTTTTGCGCCCGACACTATTTACCCCTGGTAAAATCGGTAAGCGATAGGAAATCAGGGTTACTATCCCCGCCAACACTCCAGCGCTCATCCCGACCCAGGCAGGTAAATCGAGCAACCACGCAATTATAATGACGTTACCCGTACCAATATGCACCACTTTGCGAACTTGCTCGGGAGTGGTATCCGTGTAGCGATGTAGCAGTTCGGAGATCAGCACGATCGAGCCAACGTATACTGGCACTGTGGCAATCCTCAGCCAGAGATTAGAATCAGTCAAAAGCATTCGCATTGGCACCAATATTGGCAAGAAATCGCACTAAAGATATGATGTCATGAAAAATAGCCTTATCGGATCGATTCGCATCTATCGCCGATTTATTTCGCCCCTATTTCCGCCGAGTTGTCGATTTACCCCGACTTGTTCGCAATATGCCCTTGAGGCGATCGATCGTTTCGGCGCACTACGCGGTAGTTATCTCGCCACCCTGCGGATCTGTCGCTGTCATCCCTTCCATCCCGGCGGCTACGATCCGGTTCCAGAGGTTTTAGAGAAATAACTTCAAACTACTTATGAGCTAATTTTCGACCCAATTATCAATTCTCAATTCTCAATTCTCAATTAATTTAACTAACTTTCGTGGCTCGATCGCAGTAAATAACCACTAGCTGATATCAATAGAATTGCAACCGCTAAATACAGTAAGTCTGTCGCCGAGCTAACCTCAATCGCCATCACCCGCTTGAAAAAACTCACAACGAGGACTACGACAATAACTTTAAGAATTTTATCTTTGAGCTGGTCGAGGGAGCGCACTTCTAAGATATTTAACTCGTCAGACTCTCGCGCCACATCAATCTTTGAGATAAATAATTCGTACACCCCAAAACTAAAAATCATCAGGACAATACCGATCAGATAAAGATCGATCCCACCGATGACTCCACTCATAATTTTATTGACAGCATCGCTGGAGAGCTTGTTACCGATAAAAATATTTTTATATTCTCCTAACACCGTCACGATTTCCAGACTACCTAAGATAAATAAAGAGAAAACGCTAACGATGCCGAAAATGACTGGGACGATTGCCAAAAATCTCACCGTCCACAATGAGGTTTCGACAATGTGTTCTAATTTCTCTTTCGGAGTCATGGTTTGGTTTTGAGATGATAAGTAGTCTACCGATCGCGATCTGGAAGAAATTAGCAACTTCTTGGCGACTGCTTCCGCCTAAGTGTAACAGTTAGCACTAGATATCATGCTCTACCAGATGGGGTAACTATCTATTTCTGCATTGGTTAGCTACTCTAGAAGAATCTCAATCGTCGATCGGTTATTTGACTAGTATGGAACCACGGGAAGCAGGTTCGGCATCGGCATTTTCTAACATGATGCGAAATCTGAGCAGATCGATAGCCGAAAACACTGAAAACCTAAAACCTAAAGCCTAAAGCCTAATTATGAAGCCTTACCGCCAAGTTCCCATTCAAGAATGTCACGAACCATTAGTTGCAATTCCGCTAGAATTATTTGCGATCGAGACACCGCATCCATATATCAAATGTGGAGCGGATTATAATGGCAAATCTCCGTATTTTCTGCGTCAAGGAGTACTCGATCGAGTAATTACCGCACAAGCAAAATTGCAACAACTACACCCAAATTGGCGCATCCAAATCTTTGATGCCTATCGTCCGGTAGAGGTGCAAGAATATATGGTCAATTATACTTTTGGGCAGACAGTTCGCGATCGACAACTAGATCCCACCCAACTTTTAGACATTCAAACGGAGCAAATCTGGGCGGATGTCTACAAAATCTGGGCGATTCCCAGCTTCGATCTGGCTACGCCACCACCCCACAGTACGGGAGCGGCGATCGATATTACTTTAGTCGATGAGCGGGGTAATTTAGTCGATATGGGTTCGCCGATCGATGAGATGTCGGATCGATCGTTACCAGGATATTTTGCTAATTCTCCAGATCCCGTAGAGCAACAATATCACCATCATCGGCAACTACTCGATCGGGTAATGACGGATGTTGGTTTAATTAGACATCCTAGTGAATGGTGGCATTTCTCGTTCGGCGATCAACTTTGGGCATGGTTGCAACACCAACGCGATCCTCGACACCTGCTAATAGCTCGCTATGGTAGAGTCCTCTAGCCATTTGCGTCAAATATCTGCTACATGCGATCGGCGGCATTTCTCGATCGGAGATCGGCTCTGGGCATGGTTAAATAATCAAAGAGATCCCCAGTACGCCATTCCAGCTTATTATGGAAGGGTGGTCTAGTTGTTAGTCACTAGATCGAGAACAAACAACAAACCGCAAATTCCATGAGTGTTTTTGTCTTATTATTTAACGCGCGAACTGATAATGAGGGGATTTATTCAACTCAGGTTGGCGATCGCAATGTGATTTTAATGTTTGAACAAGAGGATGACGCCGTGCGTTATGCCGATCAGTTAGAAGCTGAAGATTTTCCTAAACCGACAGTTGAAGGCATCGATCCGGAGGAAATCAAAGAATTTTGCGAAGATTCTGATTACGACTTTATCATCGTGACGCCAGAAATGTTGGTGACGCCACCCGCACTAAATATGGACGAAACAGATTGGCAACCGGAAACAAGCAAGCGCACTCAGTCAGATGATGACGAGAGCATCGATCTCGAAGCCATGCGGAAACGCTTAGAAAAGTTGTTGTAATTTTAGTTAGCACCTGTATGGACTTTATATCGTGAAGATATCCAAACTGGCGATCGGACTGTGAGATCTTCGTCGAGGTGAGGGTTGAGAGATTACAGTGTAAGGAGATTAGCTAAAAAAATTTTGCTCCGATGCTGTTAACGATTTCTACTACGCACCAACCCGCTACAGATCTGGGATATTTGCTATTTAAGCATCCCGATAAATGTCAGGCGTTCGATCTTGCCTTTGGTACCGCGCGAGTATTTTACCCAGAAGCTAGCGATACCAGATGTACGGCGGCGTTGGTACTAGACATCAATCCGGTAGATTTAGCCAGAGGTAAGGCTGGCGCAAACAGACAGACACTAGCAGCATACGTCAGCGATCGACCTTATGCGGCATCATCTTTCTTGAGTGTCGCGATTTCTCAAGTATTCCGCACGGCGATGACGGGTAGGTGCGAGCAAAGGCAGGATTTAGCCGATACCCCGATTCCGCTGGTTGCTAAGATTCCCGTGTTGCCCAGTCGGGGGCGAGAAGGCTTTTTACGGGGCTTATTCGAGCCGTTAGGTTATCAAGTAAATGTGCGTCGCTTAGCACTCGATGACGCCTTTCCTGATTGGGGTAATAGTGCTTATTTTGATGTGGAGCTGAGCCACTCGATTAGGCTTAGCGATTTGCTCAGTCATCTCCATGTGATGATTCCAGTGTTGGATGATGACAAGCATTATTACGTCAATGAAGACGAGATCGAAAAGTTGCTCCGTCATGGGGAAGGGTGGCTGAGTACCCATCCACTGAAGGAAGAAATTACCAGCCGCTACCTCAAACGTCAGCGCGGATTGACTCGCGATGCACTTGCACAAATTGCCGTTGAGGAAGTAATCGCAGAAACATCAGATCGCGAAACTTCAGAAGATATCATCGAAAAGCCCATTAGTCTCAATCAGCAGCGGCTAGAAACCGTCGTGTCTACATTGAAAGCCAACGGCGTCCAAAAGATTGTCGATTTGGGTTGCGGCGAAGGAAAACTGCTCAAACTATTATTAAAAGAGCCAACTTTTCTAGAAATTTTGGGGATGGATGTCACTTATCGATCGCTAGAAATTGCCCAAGAGCGAGTACTCGAAAAATTACCGACACACCAAAAAGGCAGACTGCAATTAATTCAAGGATCGCTTAATTATCGCGATGCCAGAATTGCTGGTTATGATGCAGCGACAGTCATCGAAGTCATCGAACACATGGAACTCGATCGACTCAAAGCTTTCGAGCGGGTATTATTTGAATTTGCCAAGCCAAAAATGGCGATTGTCACCACTCCAAATGTCGAATATAATGTCAAGTTTGAAAACCTCCCCATAGGTAAATTACGCCATCCCGATCATCGCTTTGAATGGACGCGAGCCAAATTTCAAACTTGGGCGCAGGGGATTTCCGATCGATCTAAATATAGTGTGGAGTTTGGATCGATCGGTAATATCGATCCTGAAGTTGGCGCACCAACGCAGATGGCAATATTTACGATCGCTAACTAGACGTCGTTCGCCTAGAGTAAGTCATCATGAGAAAAGTTGAAGTAGTGCCACCCGATCGCAATTGGCGCGATATATTTGAAACTGAGTCTACACAACTAGCCGTCGCTTTTGGCGATAATTCGATCGCGATTCATCATATCGGTAGTACTTCAATTCCCACTATTTATGCCAAACCGATTATCGATATCTTAGTTGCAGTCAAAGACATCGAAAAAGTTGACGATCGAAACACCGAGATCGCAGCATTAGGATATGTTGCTATGGGTGAATTTGGAATTGCTGGGCGGCGGTTTTTCCGAAAAGATAATGAACGAGGAAGTAGAACGCATCACGTTCATACTTTCGAGACTGGTTCGCCCCAGATCGATCGACATTTAGCGTTTCGAGATTACATGAGATCTCATCCTGAAACAGCACGAGAATACAGCCAAATCAAGCAGCAACTCGCTCAAAAATATCCAGATGACATCGAGAGTTATATGAATGGCAAAGCTGGATTCATCAAAGAAATCGATCGAAAAGCAGCGGATTGGTGATGTCCATAGCTCGATCTATATTTGGGGTATTTGGGACTGTACTGCCATTTGAAGTAGGGGGCAATTTAACTAGGACTGCGGGAATTCCCCCGCCATAGGTGTACCCGCCTTGGCGGTGGGATGAAAGCAGGCGAATGAGAGATTGCATCTCCCCACCGCTATTTGCCACCACCGGAAGCAAGCAGCGGAGGGAGATGTATGAACGA
>NZ_JANLWO010000290.1:0-5776 GCF_031364565.1 Chamaesiphon sp. OTE_20_metabat_361 | reverse complement strand
AATGGCGATCTGTCGGCAAAATATCTCAAGCTCGATATGAAGCAGACAGTAAAGCTGCGATGCAATCTGATTCGGGTGGCGGCTCTAAATTTTCGACCGGATGTAGTACTCGTCGATAAAAAGCCTTACGGACTGCAAGACGAACTCAAAAAAACGATCGAAACTCTCCGCACTGTTGCCCCAGAAACAAAGTGGCTATTACTATTGCGAGATATCTTGGATGCTCCCAAACAGACGGTAGCTGAGTGGCACTCGCTCGATAGTTATCGCGCCATCGAGCAGTTTTACCATCAAGTTTTGGTAGTAGGTACGCCGGAAGTATTCAATACCTGCTCTGAGTACCAATTTTCCCCACAGATGCGATCGAAATCGCTCTTTTGCGGCTATATCCGCCGTCAACAGGCATCCAAACACCGTGAGGTGTTGCGGCAAGAATTAAATTTAGCTCCAGGCGAGCGGTGCGTACTAGTCACCGCAGGTGGTGGCGAAGATGGGTATCCGCTGATTCACGCTTATCTGGAGGGTTTAGTAATGCTACCAGCAGATTATCCACTCAAAAGTTTGGTAGTTTGCGGGCCAGAAATGTCTACAAAGGAACGAGCGACACTTTTCCAGATGGCAGCACAGCATCCGCAAGTCATCATTAGTGAGTTTACCGACGATTTGATGAGTTATATCGAAGTCGCCAATACGGTGGTGGCGATGGGTGGCTACAACACTTTTTGTGAAATCTTATCCGCTCAAAAACCCTCAATTATCGTACCACGGGTAAGACCGACTCAAGAACAAGTTATTCGCGCTCGTAAAATGGCGGAACTGGGATTACTCGAAATGATTCACCCCGACGAATTAACGCCAGCAGTTTTAATCGATAAACTACTCCATCAATTAAATAATCCGAGCTATTACACTAGCAATATCCAAAAAGTAGATTTGGATGCGTTGCCTCGGATTGCCCAGAGTATTGTTATGGCGATTCCACATCAACCTGTTAAGGGAGAATTGCAAAGATTTCCAGAGCATTGGATGAAATGTCTGTCTGCTTAATCTCGATCGACACAAGTATCATTATCAGACGATCGCATTTTTATGAAGAAGATTCTATTTTATTGTCAAAATTTATTAGGAATGGGGCATTTAGTTCGGACGAGAGAATTGATGAGAGAACTCGTCAAAACATTTGAAGTTTGTCTAATTGAGGGTGGACAAAAGGTTGATGGATTTGCAATGCTTCCAGAAGTTGAAGTCGTTCAATTACCGACAATTCAAGTTGAGGTATTTGATTCGCTCCAAGTTGGCAAGCAGCTTCAAGTCGTGGGTAGCATTATGAGTTTGGAGGCGGTGAAGAAGTTTCGACAACAGCAACTAATCGAGGTATTCGATCGATTTCAACCCGATGTCCTGATTACCGAAGGCTACCCCTTTAGTAAGAATAAGGCGTTAGCTTTTGAGATGGTTCCCTTATTAGAACATGTTAGAAAATCCGATCGATCTACTCAGGTAATTTGTAGTCTACGCGATATTATTATGGTTAAAGAATTTGCCGATCGCGAGGCTGAAGAAAAGAGACGTTGTGAATTTGTCAACCACTATTATGATGCTGTTTTACTCCATTCCGATCCATCCGTTCATCGATTAGAAGACAATATTTCTAATACGGATAGTTTGACTTGCCCCGTTTATTATACAGGCTACGTGGTGCAATCCGAACCCAATCGAGTTGAATTTGATGCCGCAGATCTAGCACTGCTTAACGATGCAACTCCCAAGATTGTTGTCAGTGTTGGCGGTGGTAAACTCGGACACGATCTATTAGAGAGTATTATTCAAGCTGCACCATTGATTGAGCAAGAAACTATTCATAGAATTGTGATTTTTGCAGGGCCATTAATGGGCGAAGCTAAATATCAGCAGCTCGTAAAATTAGCTCAAGGAAAGACGAATGTTAGTCTGCGTCGATTTACACCTAGTTTGATTGCTTATCTCGATCGAGCAGATTTATCGATTAGTTTAGGCGGTTATAACACTACCATGAATATCTTAAAAACTGGTGTTCGATCGATGATTTATCCCTCTGACAAAGATCGAGAGCAGGCAATTAGAGCAGAGAAGCTAGAGCAGTTGGGTTTGCTCAAGATTTTAGACAAATCCGAACTACAGCCAGAACTATTGGCAAGATCGATCGTCGATTATTTAGCTGAAGAATTAACATTAAATTTGGAAAATCATCTTCAGCTCGATGGAGCAAAACAAGCATCGATAGTTCTCCAGAAGTTACTCAAATTTCATACAAAGCCAGTAACGCCTACGATTAAAATCGTGGCTGGTTCTGCAAAGTCCGCCTTCGCGGACTAATAAGAATTCAGTCCGCGATGGCGGACTTTGCATCATGAGCGGAGACTTCAGTCTCTGCCTAATATTAGGAGCTAATTCATGAGAAAGATTTTATTTTACTGTCAATATCATTTAGGGATGGGTCATCTCGTTCGCAGTGTCGAAATATTGCGAAGTCTGGCAGCAGAATTTGAGATTTTTTTCGTCAAAGGAGGTACGGAAGTTGAAGGTTTAGATCTACCTGCAAATATTCAGGTAGTGACATTACCAACATTGCTATCCGAACATCGTCAGCTTAAAGTTGTCGATCCAAGTCAGGATTTAGAAACAGTCAAGCAACAACGGGTAATCACTTTATTAAATATCTTTGATGAATTTAAGCCAGACTGTTTAATCATTGAAGGCTATCCATTCAAAAAATATCAGTTTGAATTTGAATCGATTCCATTATTAGAAAGAGTCAAAGCTGCCAAGAGAGATATTAAGGTTGTCTGTAGTTTGCGAGATGTCGTGATGGCGCAACCTTATCTCGATCGCGATGAAGTAATTGCTAAAACTTGCGATAGGCTGAATCGATATTTCGATCTGTTATTAATTCACTCCGATCCACAATTTCATCGGTTAGAAGAAAGCTTCTTAGGCGTTGCTGATATTAAGTGTCCGATTCAGTACACCGGATTTGTCGCTCAACCTCTGACGGAAACATTTACTGAAACGCCAGAAGATGCGATCGATTTATCCCGAACCAATCCGACGATTTTAATTAGCGTCGGTGGCGGACAACTAGGACACGATTTACTCGATGCAGCAGTGGCGGTTAGTCCGATTTTAGCCGCCCGATTGCCTGAGTATCATGTGCAGGTATTTACGGGGCCATTTATTTCGATCGATCGATTTCAAGCATTAGCAACAGCAGCAGCGGGGCAAGATAATCTCACTTTGAGAAAATTTACACCTCAATTTCTGACGTATATGCAAAAAGCAAAACTTTCCATTAGTTTGGGTGGATATAACACTACGATGAACATTTTGCGTACTGGTGTTAATTCGATGATTTTGCCATCGAATAAAGATTGGGAGCAGATGGTGAGGGCTGAAAAATTGGAAAAGATGGGGCTACTCACAATGCTCCAGCCTGAAGACCTTCAGCCTGAACAATTCGCCGATAAGATCGTGCAGGCGATTGAATCAGAACATCTACCAAAATTCTCTAAATCATTCGATCTCGATGGTGCTGAGAAAACGAAAGTTGCGATCGAGAATCTGCTGGCACCGCAGAGAACGCCGCCGATTGAAATCGGGGCTTATGATGCGAAGTCCGCCAACGCGGACTAGGAGATTTAGTCCGCGTAGGCGGACTTTGCAACACTAGCGGAGACTTTAGTCTCTGAGTAATTCTTATCTCAAATTATCATTAATTGGAACTTAATCATGACTAAGACTTTACCTCTAGAAACCGCCAACATTTCAACCTCGATCGAACAGCCAATGGTAACGATCGTCGTCGTACCGCGCGAACGGTTTAGCTATTCCCAACAATCATTAGAAAGCGTTTACGCCGAGACAGATTATCCCTTTGAATTGGTATATGTTGATGGTGGATCTTCCCCGCAACTCAAGGCTTATTTAGAAACACAAGCGCAAGAGAAGCAATTTAAACTAATTCGCACCGAACACTTCCTCTCCCCCAATCGCGCCCGCAATATCGGAATCCAAGCCGCACAGGGTAAATATATCGTCTTTGTCGATAATGATGTCCTCGTCCAAAAAGGATGGTTGCAAAAATTGGTAGAGTGCGCTGAAGAAACTGACGCGACAGTAGTTGGTACCCTCACCTGCATCGATAGCCCCGTTCATGAAGTCGTCCACAATGGTGGCGGTACAACTTACATCGAAGTTCGCACCGAAGGCACCAAAACGGGTCGCTATGCCGTCCAAAAAAGTTATTTGGAAGGAAAACGAGTCTCGAAGATTGCCGACCAAATGACCCGCTTTAAGTGCGAATTTGTCGAGTTCCACACCGCTTTAGTCCGCAAATCATTTTTTGACGAACACGGCTTGCTCGATGAAGGCTTGCTCAGTACGCGGGAGCATATCGATCTGTGCTTGTGTGCGGCGAAAGCTGGCGGTACTGTCTATTGCGAACGCCAGAGTATTGTCACTTACATGACTGGAGCGGAGTTCGATTGGTATGACTATACCTACTTCAGCTTGCGCTGGAGCGATGCTTGGGATTTGGCGAGTTTCGACCATTTCCGCGCCAAGTGGGGTGTGGAAGAAGATTGGTACTTCCACCGTCGCTACAATCGCCTCGGTCGTCGTCGCTATCGCGCGCTGATGCGTCCGATTATCAGTCGGTTCCCACTCAAAGATAAGCGCAGTGATTTTGCCGATTGGTTGCAAGTTATCGAGCGTCCGATCAATAACTTTATCAGCGATCGATATGCTCGTCTACACGAATATGCCAGTCACAGTCTGGGCTTGCGTCGATCGCAACGCTTGAAAGATGGGATGAAATTCGAGAAGCCCTCGAAGGAAAAGGCAGATTCAGAATTGGAGTCGGTTTGAGTTGTGGCGTAGTCCCGTTACCCCACCCCAGCCCTCCCCTTATAAAGGGGAGGGAGCCGGAAAAGCTCCCCCTTTATAAGAGGAGGAAGAAAGCCCACCCTTTATAAGGGGGGGTTGGGGGGGTAACACCATCTCAGCAGAAGTCCAGCCACCCCTGGACAAGTATCTATAAAAACCCAAAATAATGATTCAGACAGGAGAGAAAGAACTTAAAGGCATCATCCCCGGCAGTTGGCACATCCTCGTCAAATTCTGGCCACAAATCCGCCAGCGGAAACTGCTCATCGGTACCTCATTATTCGCGCTGTTGATCGAAACTGCGCTAGGATTGCTCGAACCTTGGCCGCTGAAATTCATTTTCGACGGCGTACTGCTTTCCCGTACAGATATCTATCCCGATAGTTTGGGTTTTGCACGGGGGTTGTCACCAATGTGGTTGCTCACGCTGCTGGCTGTATCAATCGTCGCGATCGCCGCGTTACGCAGTGTTACAGCCTATCTGAGTACTTATGGGATGGCTCTAGCAGCGATTCAGGTGCTATCGGAGGTACGGAGCAACTTATATAGTCATATTCAGCGGCTATCGCTATCGTTTCATCAACGGTTCAAAAGTGGCGATCTGATTGCGCGAGTTACCTATGATATCGAACGCTTGCGGTTGGTGACGATCAAAACTGCACTGCCGTTTCTGGCAAATGTAGTAACGATCGTCGGGATGATGGGAGTGATGTTTTGGCTCAATTGGGAGCTAGCTTTAATTTCGATCGCGATTTTCCCGCTATTTGCGATTACTACAACCAATATTGTCGGCCAGATTCGCAAGGAAACTAACTCGCCATGGAGGCAAAGACGATGTCGGTCAAGGCGATGTTCC
>NZ_JANLWO010000288.1:0-11620 GCF_031364565.1 Chamaesiphon sp. OTE_20_metabat_361 | reverse complement strand
ATCTCGATCGCTGGCACTACAATTAGGGCAAAAATAGTTTAAATAATTTAGTGTTTCATACTGAAATATGGAAAATATATGCCCATGTTTATCTAAATTTTCATAATAGAGATCGGACAGGCGATGAAATTGACTTACTTTAGAAGAACATACAGGGCAGAAGTGTTTTAGTTCCTCACAAGAATCATTTACAGGACTAAATTTCGCTTTACCCAATAACGCCTTAACAGACTCTTTAAATCTTTTAGGTATAATCTTTTTATACATGTTACTTATCCAATTTGCGTTAACTCACCATCTAATTGAAATGCCGTCCATACATTCTTTTCAGCTTTAACCTGGAAAAAGACTATTGACTGTGCCCTCATCAATATCGGCCCACCTTTACATTCGTTTAAACCGACAGTAATTGAGTAAAGTCCTTTAGAGAAGATTATCTTGGGAATTAAGATCTTGAAATGAACAATTCCGGTAATATTTTCCAAAGGGTAAGCCTCTTCATAAAAGTACTCAGCAATACCTCTTTGTTCGGCATCATAAAATACCAAGTATGGTTCAGGATTTCTAAATGCTCGATCGACATTTAAGTTAACTTCAATCTCAAAATCTGAAAGTCTTTCTACCAGGATAGAATCTGTTTGCCCCAATGATGGTTGGCCATTAATTAAAATATTAGTGATTTGTACCAAGTTATCAGTATAAAATGACGGTATGATATCAAACTTTGAATAAAAAATATCTATTCCTTCTGAAACATTTTTACCTTGATATACTGGCTTACCTTTTTCTAGCAATGCTATATCCGTAGCAATTCGCGATACTTGAGGCATACTGTGAGAAACAAAGATAACAGCACAATTAGGAATAAGTAAATCGATTTTTCTGAAACATTTTAAAACAAACCCCATATCCCCTACTGCCAACACTTCATCCAGCAATAAAACATCTGGCTTAATTAACACTACAGCAACTGCAAACCCCAACCTCACACTCATCCCTGAACTGTATGTTTGTACTGGTGCATCAATGAATTCTCCTAGCTCAGCAAACTCAATTATTTCCTCAAATTTAGCATCAATCTCGGCCTTACTTAATCCGAGAATCGAACCATTTACATAAATATTTTCTCGCCCAGTCAAAATCGGATTGAAGCCTGCACCCAAAGCAATCAATCCTCCTACCTGACCATTAATTTCAATGCTACCTCTGTCTGGCTTGATCAGCCCATTGAGCATTCTTAAGAGAGTAGTTTTTCCGGCTCCATTGCGTCCAATTAGTCCTAAACATTCGCCCCTACGTAACTCAAAACTGATATCTTTCACCGACCAAAACTCATCTGCTCTTAGCTCATGCTCGTACTTACGTCCGGTTAATTCTAAACCAATATCCTTAATTCCATACCATAGAGACTTCTTCAAGCTTCGGCAAAACTTTTTTGAGACATTCTCAACCCGGATTAAAACTTCTTTGTTTTCCGACTGACTTTGTAAGTGGCGCCCTGGCAAATCTAACATTATACTTTTTGCAGTTACTTTAACTTGAGGCTTTTAGATTAAGGAGTGAAATGAAGTGAGATACTAGCTTAGGAACTCATTCTCTCAATAATAAACGGCATCGATAAACGATATAAAACCCAAGCGGCAAGCAGTAATGCGAAACTTAGACCACTCACTATCCAGAAACTCGTTTGGTCAGCCACTATGCCAGTCGTCGCCAAATCTCTTGCGGTTACTAATAAAGGCGTAACTGGATTCCAACTAACCACTGTGCTGAACCATCCCTGCTTAGGAGTAGGGTAAATCACCGGAGTCAATAACAGCCAAGGCGTTACAATTAGCGGAATTACTCGCCCTACGTCTCCATACAAAGCCCCAAACGGAGCAATCAGCAAACCAATTCCAGTCCCCAATATAACCAGATGGATGATAGCTACAAATGCTGGAATTATACTCCAAGTGACTGGGATTTTAAACCAAATAAATAATCCGATAATGAGAATTAACTTAATCCCAAAATTAAAAAATATCTCCCCCAACTTAGCTAAAATAATCGCCTCTTTCGGAAAATTAATCTTAGCTAGCATTTGATTCGCTGCCCCTACTGCTGCTAGCGGCCCCATTAGAGCCTCGACAAAAGTTTGCCATAACGACATACTAAACATCACATAAGCCGGATAGGGAATATCAGTCACTCCAATGTTGACCGCCCCAGAACTCTTCGCCATCACTAACCCCAATGCCGCAATTATCGGCGGAAAAAAGGCCCACAACACTCCTAGGAAAGATTGGCGGTACTGAGCACTAATATCACGCACTAATAACCGCCAAGCTAACTCTCGCGATGCCAACAGATCGGACATCATCGATCTGAATAACATCAACGGATTGCGAATGCGGCTTTCAGGACTGTAGACAACCCGCATCGAAGCTTTACTGGATTTACTCATCTTGTGAAATTTACTCATCTTGTGAAAATTACAATACTGAATAAGATCCGTTAAACTTTAGCAGCACTCATCAGGCGGACGACATCGGTCATTTTATATTTAGCCTGCCAGCCCAGAATTTCTTGGGCTTTTTGGGGATTGCCCCTACCTACTGCCAAATCTGTCGGTCTTAATAAACTATCATCGATCGCGACGTGCTCGCGCCAATCTAAGTCTACTGCGGCAAAAGCGGCGGCAACAAAATCTTCTAAACGGCAACTTTCCCCAGTAGCAATTACATAATCACTAGGGTGAGATTGTTGCAACATCAAATACATAGCTTCTACATACTCTGGTGCCCAGCCCCAATCCCGCTGAATGTGCATATTGCCTAGCTGTAACTTCTCATTGCCACCCTTAGCAATTCTACAAGCTGCGGCGACAATTTTTTGGGTTACAAATCTTTCTGGGCGCAGGGGCGATTCGTGGTTAAATAAAATTCCGGAGCAGGCAAATAGCCCATAAGCTTCCCGATAGTTGGCCACTTCCCAAAACGCGGCGGCTTTGGCTACCGCGTAAGGACTTCTCGGTCGGAAGGGTGTTTCTTCATCAGCAGCAGTGCCGCCAGTATCCCCGAAGCATTCACTGGAACCAGCATTATATAGCTTGATGCCCGATCCTAAAAAGCGAATTGCTTCTAGTAAGTTGAGGGTGCCCGTTGCAATACTTTCGAGTGTTTCTACTGGCTGTCCAAAGGATAAGCTGACCGAGGTTTGACCTGCTAAGTTATAGACTTCACTTGGTTGAAACTTCGTCAGTACCTGCAAGACGCTCCGAAAATCGGTCAGTGCCATCGATTCTAGCTGGATTTGCTCGGCAATACCCAAAGATTTAAGGTTACGAAAACTAGACATCTGCGCGTCTCGCGAAGTACCACAGACAGTATAGCCACGATCGAGCAACAATTGAGCCAAATAAGCTCCATCTTGACCGGAAACACCACAAACGATCGCTCTTTTCATTTTAAATTTTAGGTCTTGTAATCAGCCAAAATGTCGCTGTTGATGCCACTTCCACGCATGGGTCACGATCGCACTCAAGTCAGCATACTCTGGTTTCCAGCCGAGTACTTGACGCGCTTTCTCACTACTACCAATCAGGGTAGCAGGATCGCCAGCGCGGCGGGGACAGAACTCGATCGCGATCTGTTTACCCGTCACTTGTTTGGCTGTGTCGATCACTTCCTTGACTGAGAAACCATTGCCATTACCCAAATTGAAGATTTGGCTGACTTGATGTGCTAGCAAATATTCTAAGCCTAAGACGTGCGCTTGAGCCAGATCGGTAACGTGAATATAGTCGCGGATGCAGGTACCGTCGGGCGTGTCATAATCAGACCCAAATACAGATATTGCCGCCCGTTTACCCGCAGCAGCCTGTAAAATCAGCGGGATCAGGTGGGTTTCGGGATTATGATCTTCCCCAAACTGACCATCGGGATCGGCACCAGCGGCATTAAAGTAGCGGAAAATTACCGATTTTAGACCATACGCTGGGTCGTAGTCCTGCAATGCCCGCTCGATCGCGAGCTTTCCTGCACCATAGGGATTGATGGGGTGCTGGGGATGCTGTTCGTCGATCGGAATGTACTGAGGATTGCCATAGGTGGCGCAGGTGGAGGAAAAGATAAAGTTAGTGACCCCATGTGCGCGCATCGCATCGAGCAATGCCAGGGTACCCACCACATTATTTTGCCAGTATTTAGCCGGATCGCTGACTGACTCGCCCACATAGGCAAAAGCCGCAAAGTGCATTACCGCTGTAATTTTGTATGTCGTAAAAATCTTGTCGAGTACCGCGCGATCGCTGATTTCACCCACGACTAAGTTAGCTTTGAGATGGGATTCGATCGGTTCGCGATGTCCATACACTAAGCTATCTAAGACGACGACTTGAAAGCCGCGTTCCTCTAAAGCCTTGACTGCATGAGCGCCGATGTATCCAGCCCCACCCGTTACTAGTACTACCCGATCGACTAAATCCATGATAAAGCTCTATAAAATGCGAGAGGCGGTGATTGTGTGTCTGATATCTGAATCTAGGGTACTAAATTGTGCGATCGATTCTCCATATAGAGAGGCTACACCAATGACTGTGACAATAGCCTGTTCTCTGGCACATCGGTCGTGAAATAGCGCTCTACGATCGTTGCGTCAACCGATCTCACTAATTGCTCGATCGGGATTTGCGGCGCTCGATCGCATCTGCTAGATTCTCGCTCCTTATCCGCTAAAAGGCGGTAGCTTTGGCGAAGCATATTTAGTATATTTATATACATGGCATTGCTCGAACGGAACGATGAATTTCACTTAACGAATGGTGCTAAAAGCTTTGACACCCTGATACTGCTTCACCCGCGCTTCCCGGCGGGTAAATTCACCCACCGACGGGTTTCCATTGGGATGAACGACCCCAGTCACTCGTTGCCACAACTCATCGGGAGCGATCTCGATCTTGTATGTGTGAGGATCCGTCTTGCAAACATAATACCATCGCGTACTTCGGCAGCAATCGCACCAAAAAGCCTCCAGCCATTCTCCCGTGATGGAAATAGTGGTGTGAAAGGCAATCGAGCTTCTTGCCGTTACGCGGTCGATGCCTCTGGCCTCGAGTTGCTCTGGGCGGTCGGCAAATAAATAATACTTTTTACTCACACTGTCTAGATAGCAGTCGTGAATCGGACAAAAAATACTTCGGCGCTTCGATCTACTGCGGTTTTTGACACACTTATCCTGCACTTCGGCCTCCTTCGCTGAAATAAATGGCAGTGAACTGAAGGTTGCGGGGGAGAGACTGAGATCTAACAGATCGTCAAAGCCCACTCCGGTAAGTTACCACACTATCCCAAATCGGTCTAATGTCGGTCGATCGATCTGAGACATTTTTTGAACTAATATCTTTAACTCAAATAAATGTTACGAACGATTATCTAAGTTTTAATCTACATAATTGGCTAAATTTCTAAGAATTAAAAGTCAGCAAACCTAGTAGTAGAGTGACAATCTTAGCGATCTATCCAGTTTTGAGGATGCTGTTTAGCTAATAGCGTATTTTCGTAATTTTTGTAGCGTTTGCGACCTAACGACCCAAATCATATCACATTAGTACTCTCCACTCGCGTAATTGCTAGAAGTTCTTTTGTAAAATATTATAGCAACCGCACACTACACTTAGTAAGTACTGTCGCGGCGACGACTTCTTGTGACTACCGCTCTAACGAACCTTGTATTTTTTGAAGCAGGGCTTGAGTTAGCGGGAGATCGGAGAGTTGTTCGACTTGTCCAGTATTTACGACTTGATGGAGAAAGTCAAGAAAATCTAACTGCACTTTCTGGGTTTTGGGATGATCTGTGCCCAAATGTTGTGCCCTAATCGCGAGCGAACGCGTATAAAGTTGCTCTGCCTCACCATACTTTTTCAAGGCTTGATATACAAAAGCTAAATTATTCAAGCTAGTGGCAATCTGTAAATTGTCTGCACCAAGCTGGCGTTCTCTGATGGCTAGCGATTGAGTATACAGTGTCTCCGCTTGACGATACTGTCCGGTCTTGTAATATAAGCTTGCCAAGTTATTCAAACTTTGAGCCGTATGTGGGTGATTTTCACCCAGTTGACGCGCTCTAATTTCTAGCGCCCGCACGTATAGTGGTTCGGCAGCGCTATAGTTACCAGTCTTGTAATACAGTACTGCTAAATTATTTAATCCTTGTGCTGTGTGGGGATGATCTTGCCCGAGTTGACGCTCGTAAATACCTAATGCTCGGGCGTAGAGAGGTTCGGCTTCAGGATAGTTTTCAATCCGATAGTAGAGACTTGCTAAGTTATTGAGGACTTGAGCTGTATAAGGATGTTCTCGCCCTAGTTGCTGTTCGTATATTGTCAGCGCCCGCGTCAGGTGGGCTTGTGCCTCAGAAAATCGCCCCATTTCGTAATACAAACTTCCCAGATGACCCACACTTTGAGCGGTGTGAGCGTGATGAGATCCCAATCCCCGTTCGCTGATTTCCAGTGCGCGAGCGTAAAGCGGCACAGCTTCCTCAAATCGTTGTAGCGATTTGTAGAGGTCTGCTAGACGATCGAGGCTGGGAATCGTATCTAAGTGGTAAGATCCTAACTGTTGCTCGCTAATTTTGAGCGCCCGCACGTACAATGACTCGGCATCGTTATATCGCTCGACGGCTGAATACAAGTTAGCTAAATTATTCAGGCTGGCAATGGTGTCGAGATGGTTGACACCAACTTTTTGTTCGTAAATCTTTAGAGCGCGGATATACAGGGATTCTGCTTCTTCATCGCGACCCATTTCTAAGTAGAGAGCAGCTAAATCCTGTAGGCTTTGGGCAGTTTCGGGACAATCTGCGCCTAACTGGCGTTCATAAATTCTATGAGCGCGGGTATATAAAGGTTCTGCCTCAGTATATTTACCCATAATCAGATATAAGCCAGCCAGATGAGTGAGGCTTTGAGCTGTATCGAGATGATCCGCACCCAATTCTTGTTGGCAGATATCGTAAGAGCGAATGTATAAAGGTTCGGCTTCGGTATAGCGACCCATTGCCGCATATAACTGCGCCAGACTATATAGACTTTGGGCGATATGAAGATGATTGCCACCAGGGCGATCTTCTCTAATAGTTAAAGATCTGGTGTAGAATGGCTCCGCATCAGTATAGCGACCCATTGATTCATATAGCAGCCCGAGATTATTTAAACTTTGAACGGTATAAGGATGAGTCGCTCCCAATTGTTCTTCTCTAATCGATAATGTCCGTGCGTATAGGGATTCTGCGTCTATATACTTACCCATCGATTCATATAAAACTGCTAAATTGTTGAGATTTTGAGCAGTGTAAATATGGTTGGCACCAAATTGCTGCTGGCAAATTGTCAGCGAATGAGCATAAAGTGCTTCTACATCTGAAGAATTGTCTTTGCCGTCGCCTCTGGGCACGAGAATCGAGTCATACAAAATTGCCAGCTTACTAGGATTGCCAACGTGACGATCGGGTGGTGACGATGGTAACTGATGAGTAGAATCCTGAGCCTCTTTCATACAAACACTGCAATTTTTGACCTCAATCTTAACTATATTCGATCGAAATTCAATCGTCCAGTCGATCCACGTAAAAATACTGAGGTAGTCAAGAGTTTCTGCTCAGAATTAGCAGATTATACTGAAAATTAAGGGAGCGCGATCTCTAAATTTGACATCAAAATCGGTAACTTTACTGGAGTTATTCGATCGAACTTTAATTGTATTTTAAGATATTACAATTAGAAATATTCGAGCTTGACCGAGCGGGCGGTACTCAGGCACAGTCGAGGGAGCGCTCTAGATCCGTTTCTGGCTGGCATCGCTACTTGGTGGGTTAGGAGTTTTTTTGGGCTTGCTTTTATTCGCTGTCCGATCTGGTGCATTTATGCTTGGTAATGCTTGCACAACCTGAATTTTTTCTTGATGTACGATCTTGCTGTCTTTTCTAATTACTAATCGATTTGCGGCGATCGTATAGTTGGTTTCACCATTATCTGCGGAGAATTGGGTGCGATCGTAATATCGCAGTCTCAGGGTAATACCTTGGAACCCATCTCTAGAAATTCCGACATAGTGAGTAGGGATTTTTGCGCCACAAATGTACATCAAGTAACTTTTAGAAGTGGCATGATACATGATTTTAGTCCGATCGGGACAGATCGAACTAGGATCGTTACTGACATCGGTGACAATCGTGGCTAACCCAGGGGTTCCAGAAGGCTTTTTAATTGGGTTAGTGGCAGTATTCTGGGCTGAATTGACTTCAAAATTCCGAAATTTAGCTGTTGCATTAATGCCACCGCTTAAGGAAACTTGCAGTAAGGCGACCTGAGTGATATTTGTAGGGATTTTATTGAAAATAAAACTTGCTTTAAAGGGAACATTTTCGACTAGTTCAGCCTTAATTGAGTTGTTTTCACTGACTCGGTTAGCTAACCGCAAACTGGATGGGTAATATTCGTTACCTTCAAAATCGACTAGCTTGATATTATTGCCATTGAGATCGATAGTCCGATCGTTATTCTTACTTGTTAAGGTCGCTTTGCAAACCAAATCTTGCAGCTTCCTGCTACAATTTTGGATCGTAACTTTGATTCGATCGTCCTCATAAGTAGCAGGGTTGTTTTTAGGAGTTTTAGTCGCCACTTGTGCGGAGACTTGAGTTGGGTATAAGTAAATACTCAACAACCCACACCAGCCTATTTTAACAAGTGATTTGGCATTCATACTCATGTTTTGTCGATCGGGGCTAATTTTGCAGTCATTATATCACAACTCATCCAATTTGCCTCGATTTATTGAGAATGAATTGTAGCGAATTTAACATCTAAATTCCGTAGTTCGACAATTGATATTACTAACTCTTAGATACTTGGACTAAGAGCCAGATAGTTGGCACTAAGGTCGATATCGATCTCAGCCAAATTGTTCCACAAATCGATCGACATCCTCGATAATCCGCGTCAGTTCAGCTTCACTACTGAGCCGAATCCGATCGTCTCGTAAGGTAATTAAGACTTTAGCCACAAAAGGATTTGCCCAGATATTTGGATTGCAGAATATCTCTAGAAAAACATCTCCAGTATATTGATACTCGATCGGTCGTGCTGGCGTGGGCTTGCCACTACTTCCAGGGGTTTGTGCTGTTTTAGCCTTGAGGATGTGGACTAGATCGTGGAGTTGTGCCTGCAATTGTTTAGCTGCTGTTAATGTCAAGCCACAAGACACCGATCCGCTAGCTAAGTTGAACACCAGTTGGGATGTCATATTTTCGATTTTGAGGGGAAAGTGTTAGCGACCCTAATCTTACCGAGACTTATCGATATTGTATAGATATTCTCGATCCAAAAATTGGCGGCTGAGATTCAAAGTCCCAGCCCGATCTCCAGATTCAGCGGATCGATCGATATCTAGACAAGATCGATCGTCTAGTGTAGACTTGTAGATTGTGGTCTAAAACTTCCAGCTCAGGCGAGCTGCGACGATGGTGAATCGGCTCAAATCGATACTAGGCGGCTTACTGCCTCAGTCTTTTTAGCAACAAAACGAATCCCAGTTGATACCTAAATATCCTTACTGCGCTACGAGTGAAAACTTATTGCATCCGCAGCAGCCACGATCTGCAACCGCAGGCATCATCGCTGCTAAAGTTAGCTGGATTGGTAAATTCAAGTCGAACCCACAAATGGACGCGCCTGTCGGTGGAAGTCCATCAAAATCCTAATGTCTCAAATTAAGGAAATTTATTAAACCGTGTCTATCGGTATTCTCGGCACCAAACTCGGCATGACCCAAATTTTCGACAAAGAGACAGGGAGAGCAATTCCTGTCACCGTCGTTCAAGCAGGGCCATGTACCATTACACAGATCAAAACTAAAGATACTGATGGATATAGTTCCATTCAGTTGGGTTTTGATGAAGTCAAAGAAAAAGCTCTCAACAGACCAGAATTGGGGCACCTCAAGAAAGCAGATGCGCCACCACTGCGTCATTTGCAGGAATTTCGGGTCGATAGCACCGATAACTGGACGCTCGGGCAAGAAATCAAACCAGATATCTTTACTATCGGTCAAATCATCGATGTCACTGGTAACAGTATCGGTAAAGGGTTTGCTGGTTGGCAAAAACGCTGGAACTTTGCTCGGGGGCCAATGTCTCACGGTTCCAAAAATCACCGCGAACCTGGTTCGACTGGTGCAGGTACCACTCCCGGTCGCGTTTATCCCGGCAAGAAAATGGCTGGGCGCTTAGGTGGTAAACGGATCACGATTAAGAAATTAGTAGTAGTTCAGATCGATGTCGAGCGTAACGTTCTCCTGATCGAAGGTTCCGTCCCTGGCAAACCTGGCGCGTTACTCCGGATCGTGCCTGAAGTCAAAGTCGGTAAATAGTCACAAAAAGTAGATCGGGAGATAAAAAATAGTTATGGCTAATTGCGTCATTCGCAACTGGCAAGGCGAGGAAGCTGGCTCCGCCACCCTCGAATTGGCCGTTGCCAAAGAAGAGAATGCCTCTCACATCGTCCACCGCGCCCTAATTCGGCAGACAAATAATGCGCGTCAAGGTACAGCTAGTGCTAAGACTCGCGCCGAAGTTCGCGGCGGTGGTCGCAAACCTTGGAAACAGAAAGGTACCGGACGCGCACGGGCGGGTTCGATTCGGTCTCCGCTCTGGCGGGGGGGTGGGGTAATTTTTGGACCAAAGCCCAAAGATTACAACATGAAAATGAACCGCAAAGAGCGGAGATTGGCTCTGCGGACAGCATTGATGGGTCGGATTGAAGACATTATCGTCGTCAACGACTTTACGACTGATGTCGCTCAGCCTAAAACCAAAGAGTTCGTCCAAGCGATGACTCGTTGGGGTGTAGAAGCAGATAGCAAAGTCTTGGTCATCGTTGCCGAGATTGAAGACAATACCTTGCTATCGGTACGCAATATTGCCAAAGTTAAAATGATTTCGGCTTCAGGACTAAACGTTTTCGATCTTCTGAATGCAGACCAGATCGTTGCTACCGCTGAAGCGATCGCCAAAATCCAGGAGGTTTACAATGACGATTAGAGTTGCTGACCGCGATTTACCAGATTTAATTCGGAACGTCATCGTCACCGAAAAAGCGACGATCGCGATGGAACAGAACAAGTATGTATTTGATGTAGTTCCTCAAGCTACCAAGCCACAAATCAAAGCCGCGATCGAATCTCTGTTCAATGTCAAGGTCAAACGCGTAGACACCCAGAACTTACCCCGCAAAACCCGCCGCGTCGGTAAATTCCTCGGTGCAAAGCCTCGCTACAAACGGGCTATTGTGACGATCGTCGAAGGTCAAGAGATCGTTCTCTTCCCTGAAGTTTAAGTAGTTGGGAGTTCGGAGTTCGGAGTTGGGAGTAAGTAGCCAGTAATTTTTCGCTAATGCTCTCCCCGTCCCCCCGCCTCCCCCTCTCCCTAACCTAATCCCTAACACCTAACACCTAATTATGGGAACCCGTTCTTATCGGCCATATACGCCCAGTACTCGTGAAACCGTAATTTCAGACTTTGCTGAAATCACCACCAGTACGCCGGAAAAATCACTCGTTTATAACAAGCACCGCGCTAA
>NZ_JANLWO010000253.1:0-2252 GCF_031364565.1 Chamaesiphon sp. OTE_20_metabat_361 | reverse complement strand
AGTTTAGAGCATGTCCAAACAATCAAATTGCTAGCTTGTTTTCGGTTGCTGGTTATACATTTGCTTTACAAAGCATTTATTGAGTATCTATTCAGACAACAGATCTAAGCTATTGTTGATTACAATATCCACAAACCTAGTTGTTACAAATGAAACAGCAAAGTAGTTCAATCGTAACTCTAGCACTAATCTTAGCGGCTGGTGGCACTAACCTCAAAGCTATTGCCCAAACTGCCGCCGATAAGTTCCCTTTACCTGCCTCTGTGGCATCAGGAACTAAAGTGCAGCTCGATGGCTCCAGTAGTATGCAGGCTGTCAATCAGGGACTCAAAGAGCGATTTGAAAAACAGTTTTCCGGCACGAATGTCACGGTGCCTACCCAGTATCAGGGTAGCGATAGCGGTGTCAAAGCCATCGCCGAAGACAAAGCCGATCTTGCCGGAATCGGTCGAGCGCTCACTCCAGCCGAGAAAGCTCAAGGTATAACCGCCAAATCGATCGGCAGATCCAAGATCGCCATTATCGTCAAAGATGGCAACCCCTATCAGGGCAATCTCACCCTCAGCGACTTTGCTAAAATTTATCGAGGGGAGGTCACTGATTGGTCGCAATTGCCTAGTGCCAAAGGTGCCAAAGGTAAAATTAAGGTCATCGATAGACCTGAAACTAGCGATACCCGCCGTGCCTTTGCTAATTACCCAGTCTTTCAAAATGGCAAGCTCAAAACTGGCAGGAATGCTCAAAAGCTGACCGAAGACTCGACCCAAGCTGTCGTCGATAAACTAGGCGACGACGGGATCGGTTACGCACCAGCAGAGCAAATCAAAGATATTAAAGGGATTAGAGCAGTTACCCTCCACGGAACGCAACCAGATAATCCAAAATACCCATTTTCACAGCCATTAGCATACGCGTACAAAAACAAAGACGGCAAAACTACCGAAGGGACGAAAGCATTCCTCGGTTATGCCAGTGCCCCAGATGGTCAAAGCGCCATCAAGGAATTGCTACCTAGCGCAGTCGCAGCAATTGCCGCTCCAGCCAGTTCGGGTGCGGCAACTACGACAACTACGGAAACTACTACTGGAACTACTGGAACTACCGGAGCGACTGAAACTACCACTCCTGGGACTAGCACCACTACCACCGAAACAACTACGACCACAGCAGCTAAACCCGAAAAAGGTGGGTTGCCTTGGTGGCTGATTTTACTGCCGATCGGTGGTTTATTACTATGGTTGCTAGGACGGAAAAAGCCGACAGACACGGTGACGACCATTACGCCACCGCCAGACGTGACCACACCGGGCATCAAACCCCTGTATCCACCACCTCCCACCCGGACAGTTAGAGGTGAAGGTTTATCGGGAGATTTATCGGGAGATTTGTCTTCCAACTTAGGCGGTTATCGTCCTTCAGGTGACTTACGATCGGGCGATTTACGATCGGGCGATCTGTCTGGAACGTTACCCCCACGCCCGAACCTCGACACCCAACCAAATATCAACTTTAATGGCGTCGTCGATTCGGTGAAAAATAAAGCTGGCGACATGAATCTCGCTGGTGGTGCCGCGATTGCTGGTGGTGCCGCAGCCGCAGCCGCTCTGGGCAAAGGGATTTTCGTTGGCGGAGCCTCTCAGAATGAGAATCGCGATGGCGTTGCGGAGATTCATCCTCCCGCCAATCCCGAGATCGACCTCTCAAATCCCCTAGAAGGCCTCACAGACAAGTCTTCCAATCTGATGCCCGATTTGGACATCAACAACCCGCTAGACGGCATTAAGGGCAAGATCGGCGACTCGATCGACGGCGTACGCGGTACGGATCTCAATCTCGAACTCCCCAATGCTAATTTAGACGGCATCCCAGCCAGAAGTGGCGATCTCAACCCCCAGGGCGATAACATTCTCGACCGGGTTGGTGACTTCCTCAAAGATGGTGGCGGAGCTGCTATCGCTGGTGGTGGTGCGGTAATTGCTGGTGGAGCCGCTTTAGCTGGTGGCGCGGGTAAATCGGTCGGTGACTTCTTTGGCGGTCAAAAAGATCTCGATCTATCGGAAGACCTCTCCCTAGAGAGCGCGAACACTAACGATCCGTTTAATTTCGGTACGCCATTAGAGTCTGCTCGGGATCGAGTTGGCGATCTGATTCCCGACTTTAATAACGATCCGTTCGACTTTGGCAACCCCTTAGAAGGGATCCAGGACAAAGCTAGCGAAATCAAAGACAACGCTGCCGATTTAATTCCTGAC
>NZ_JANLWO010000112.1:0-1845 GCF_031364565.1 Chamaesiphon sp. OTE_20_metabat_361 | reverse complement strand
GCTAAATATAAAATGGTCGATCGCGCTGGCGCATTGGCTGATTACGATCTCGCCATCAAAGCTAATCCTAATTACGATCTTGCCTATAACAATCGCGCTTGGACGAAATTAGAAATGGGCGATAATCAGGGTGCAATTGCCGATTACGATCGATTGATTCAGTTAAACCCCACTTACTCTAGCTATTACAATCGTGCTAATATTCGCCGCAAATCTGGCGATAATGCTGGGGCAGTGGCTGACTATACAAAAAGCATTCAACTCCAACCTAGCAATACTCTAGCTTACAATAATCGTGGTATCGCTCACAATAACCTCAAAGATTTTCAAGCAGCAATTCGCGATTTTACTAAAGCAATCGAGCTAAATCCCAATGCTGCTGATGCTTATTATAATCGTGCCACCGCTCGTCAGGGACTCCAAGATCGCGCAGGTACCATCAGCGACTTCAAAACTGCCGCTCAGATATATCAACAACTTGGCGAACGGAAAAAATCAACAGATGCACTCGCTCTAGCTTTCCAACTTCAAAACCAAAAATAATTAAATTAATTGAGAATTGAGAATTGAGAATTGAGAATTTGGTTGTTAGAATAGGGATTTAAAAATGCTCCTAACAACCATCCACTTAGAAGGTGGGGGATTTGAACCACTGCGTCTAATTAATTAATGAACTATACTAGCTAAGTTTTTCAGAAAATTGTAAACTGGTACTAACATCTTCGGTAGTCTCAACTTATCGTGATCGATCGCCAAAAACTTAAATCCCCACTGACTTCTCTAGCACTGTTATTTATTACCTATGCCACCTTTGGCTGGTTGTTACATGCTTGGACTAACGATCGTCAAGTGTGGTTGCTAGTTGGCTTGGGAACGATCGTTCTCGCTGGCATTGCTACTTTCCCCAGTCGGAGTGTCTCGATTGGGTTTGGCGGCTTTTTCAAGACTGATACGCGCGCCCTAATTCTGATCGTACTAGGTAGCCTGATGTCAGTTGTTTTACTCACATGGCTCCAATTTTTTGTAGATGCTGTGATTTTGTTTGCGGCTGGATTTTTAGTTAGCTTAGATTTGAAAACTCGCGGCTGGAGCGATCGTATCAGTTTAGTGGTGATTATTGGCTGGCAACTATTGGGAATGAGTGCCGGATTAGGATTAAATTATTTGTACCAACATCCGATAATGAACTTACCAGTATTTCTCTATACCGATTATTGGTTTAAAATACTCGATCGAATTTTTAAGTAGTGGCTATTAAACTCTAGGGTAGATCGAACGTCATCTTTTAGTTAGTGGATAGGAACCAAATGAATAGTGAACGACGAGTTAATTTAGGCTCGTCGAGCGGCTCGATGCGATCGCTATTTTTGCTCGACAATGGTTGAACTCGGGCGAACTTGATGGAAGAGGCTATAATCAAAGTAGCGATCGCCATTATCTGACTTATGAATGATGTTTTCAAAACTCCGATCGAATAAAATTTCTTGAGTAGCATAAACATGGCGGGCGGTAATCGTATAGGCGACTGTTTCATCGACACCACTAATTAACACGCTGATATTGGCATCGAGTCTCTGTAAATCTTGTGCATCCAAACCATAGAGCGGACTATCAGCATCGATCGGGTGCATCAGCGTCCATGTCAATACAAGGCTCGGAGTCCGCTGACGGAGCAACTTGAGTTCGTGAATCCGGCGCATGAATTCACCTTCATCAGTTACTTCATCGATAATTAAATAGATTTGAGCGTGAGCTTCTAAAATAAAATTGTGCCGCTCGTTAGCAACTCGAAACATCAGGGTTGGTTGACTATTATGAGTCGTAATAATGATAAAATTACTAAAC
>NZ_JANLWO010000091.1:0-4066 GCF_031364565.1 Chamaesiphon sp. OTE_20_metabat_361 | reverse complement strand
ATTATCAGCCCTGAAGGGAATATCCTGCATCCTCCCATTACTGAGGGCGAAGGAATCGCGATCGCGGATCTGGATTTCGCGCTGATTACCAAGCGCAAGCGGATGATGGATAGCGTGGGTCATTATTCGCGTCCCGATCTGTTGCAATTGCAATTGAATTCGAGTCGGTGGGCGGTGGTGAATGAGTGTGACGACGGAGATTTACCCACCCCGCCCTTTGGGCACCCCTCCAAGGAGGGGATTTATTAGCCCAGTAGCGTAGATCTGTAGGTTGGGTAGAGCGAAGCGAAACCCAACATCACAGCCAAAGATTCTTTCATCGTATTAGCGAAACCCAACCCCAGCACCTCCTCGGAGGGGAATAAGAGCGATGAACAAACAAAAATTGATGACCGAACTGCAATCCCAAGGATTGCAACTAGTAGAAGTCGGAGCTGGTGTATCTGGGAGAAAAGGCGGTGCGGGGCCATCCGACCATAAGGCGGTGACGATCGACGGTACCACGATTATGGTGCCCATCTACACCGAAACCGCCGCCCGATCTGCCTATACAGCCACCATCGACCCCGCTTCTACTCAAGCCAGCCTCCACATAGAGGGACGAGAAATCAGCTCGATCGAATTCCCAAAAACGCCCCAATTTTACAACCTTAGCACCACAGACGGCATCCCCTACTGGAAAATTGCCCTGCTCCACAGCAACGATGTCCTGGCAACTACCGTCTTGCAAACCTGTGTGCGGTACCGCAATAGCGAGACTGTCTGCCAGTTTTGCGCGATCGAGCAATCCCTAGCCGCCGATCGGACGATCGCCCGCAAAACCCCCGCTCAACTGGCGGAAGTCGCCGCCGCAGCAGTGCGATTGGATGGCGTCAAACACCTGGTAATGACTAGCGGCACCCCCAATACACCCGATCGCGGTGCTGCTTATCTAGCCGAATGCGCCCAAGCCGTAAAGCAACGCGTCGAGCTGCCAATTCAAGTCCAATGCGAACCCCCCGATGACTTTAGGTGGTTCCAAAAGCTCAAAGATGCGGGGGTAGATAGTCTGGGGATGCACCTCGAAGCCATCACTCCAGAGGTGCGCGCCAAAATCATGCCGGGAAAAGCTGATGTGCCCGTCGAGTATTACTTTCAAGCTTTTGCTGCGGCTGTCGAAGTATTCGGACGGGGACAAGTTAGCACCTATCTCCTGGCTGGATTGGGCGATACGGTTGAGGCTCTGGTTGCTGGTTGCGATCGACTGATTGAGCTTGGTGTTTATCCCTTTGTCGTGCCTTTTGTGCCGATTACTGGTACGCCATTAGCACATCACCCCGCACCCAGTAGCGAGATGATGTTTGCCCTTTACCAGCAGGTGGGTGGACTGCTAAATCGATCGGGTATGTCTGCGAAAGATATTAAAGCAGGCTGCGGTAAATGCGGCGCATGTTCCGCTTTGTCTAGCTTTGAAGTTTAGCGCGTCACATAACCACAGCGGTTGTGTCTTGTCGCGCTAAACCGTCGGGAAACCCGACGAGCGCGCGCCGCAAACCGCCGCTAGTGTTGCAAAACCCGCCTACGCGGGTTGGGAATCTTTATCAGTCCGCGAAGGCGGACTTCGCACCACAAGCAACGACTTCAGTCGTTGTCCCATCTAAAGCAGCCAATACCATGTCCTCCACCTACCTATTCAAACTCGCCCGCACCCGATCGGAAATCGCCGCCTACCACGCCCTGCGCCGCAAAATCTTCGTCGAAGAACAATCCCTATTCCAACATGACGATATAGATAGCCTAGATGCGATCGCCCATCCCATCATCGCCGTCGCACCCGATGCCCAATCCTTAGCCGTTCTGGGCGTCGTCCGCATCTACGAATCCGAACCCCGCCTCTGGTATGGCGGGAGATTGGGCACCCATCCCGACTATCGTCGTGGCTGGCACATCGGTAAAGGATTAATTCATCAAGCCGTTACTACCGCCAATGCCTGGGGCTGCGATCGATTCCTCGCCACCGTCCAAATCCAAAACGTTCGCTTCTTCCAACGCTTACATTGGGATTCGCTCGAAGAAATCGAAATTCGCGGCATCGCCCACCACCTGATGCAAGCAGATTTAGACTTCTATCCTGCCAATGACGAGATTCGCCCATTGCAATACAGCCAAGCATCCTAATGGAACTCGCGCTCCTCGCCCAAAAACTAAAACAATCTCTGGGTATCGTCCACAAACAAGATATTCAAACCGTTGCGAGATTTCTTGCCACAGAGAACGCCCCTAGTGATATCCTCCTGGGCGATGACTGTGCGGCTATTCCTGACGGCGATGGCTATCTACTGCTGGCTACTGAAGGGATGATGCCTGATTTTGTCTCATCCGATCCGTGGTTTGCGGGTTGGAGTGCAGTGATGGTAAATGTTAGCGATATTTATGCCATGGGTGGCAGGCCGATCGCGGTTGTAGATACACTATGGAGTCAAGATGCCGCAATTAGTCAGTCGCTCTTAGCCGGGATGAGTGCTGCCGCACGAGCGTATGGAGTGCCGATCGTCGGCGGACATACCAACGGGCGCAGTGAATATAATGCCCTCTCTGTGGCGATTTTAGGACGCGCCCAACGGTTAATTTCTAGTTTCACAGCGCAACCTGGAGATCGATTGGTAATGGCGATCGATCTGCGCGGCAAATCTCATCCCAAATATCCATTCTGGAATGCCGCTACCGAAACAGATCCAATTAGACTTTGTGCCGACCTCGAACTGTTGCCCAAACTGGCTGAAAATGGACTGTGCGCTGCGGGAAAGGACATCAGCATGGGGGGAATCATCGGCACGACTCTAATGCTGCTAGAAACCTCTAAATGTGGAGCTGTGCTGGATCTCGATGCCATTCCTCGACCGCCAGAAATACCAGTCGATCGCTGGCTCGTCAGTTTTCCCAGTTACGGATTTTTACTCAGCGTCCATCCCAAAAATGTCCCTATCGTCCGACAGATGTTCCGCGATCGTCAAATTACCTGCGAAGATATTGGCGAAGTCAGCGATAGTCCTCAATTAATTCTCAAATCACAACAAGAATCAACTGTGTTTTGGGATTTCGATCGCGAACACCTCACTGGATTTGGATAAGTTATTTCAAGATAACAAAGGCAATTCTCAATTCTCAATTCTCAATTCTCAATTAAGACCCATGCCAGAAACTCGCTTTAAAATTCAATGGCCGGATGGTTCAGAAGAAACTTGTTATTCGCCATCTTCGATCGTCAAAAAATATTTCGAGCGAGATCGAGATTACGAACTGGCTGATTTTGTCGATCGCGCTCAGACGGCTCTGAATATTGCTAGCGATCGAGTGCTTGCCAAATATGGTAAACCCTGCGGTTTGGCGATCGGTCAATTAGCCGAGATTAAATCTAAAGCAGCGCAGTTTAATTCGGGCACCAGCCAGAGCATTCGAGTTATTGAATTTATTGAATAGATCTGTGTGCGAGATGTGAGTAGTTGCAAGTATAATTCTATGTTTCCCGAACATTTTACTAAGAGCTACCGTCGAATATATGTTAGATACTTGCGAACTGGCTGTTAATGGCACCTTGATGCTGGGTTTGGAGCTAAATGGCAATTTGCAACAGGTGGGTGCCCAGTTCGGGTATGAAACTACAACCGCGCCAATTTATCGCTTGTGGTCGATCGAAAATCGGCATCCGGCGATGATGAGAGTGACTCAGGGTGGAGCGGCGATCGCGATCGAGATCTGGTCGTTACCCCTCGCTGGATTAGCCCAGATATTGCACCAAGAACCTGCTGGATTGTGCATTGGCAAAATTAAATTAGCAGACAATCGTGAAGTTTTGGGCGTGCTGGGCGAACCATTTTTATGTGAGGGACAACCGGAAATCACCCGCTTTGGTGGCTGGCGAAATTACACCAGATCGATCCAAATCCGCTCTGCGTTCTAAACTTTTGCTGCGACTAAGCCCTCCGCTCCATATTGACGGAGCAACACCATCAATTCATCGCGGTAATCTTGAAAGATCGTGTGACGTTTGGCGTTAGCACCGCGCTCGGCTAAATTAATCGTCAGC
>NZ_JANLWO010000027.1:0-3807 GCF_031364565.1 Chamaesiphon sp. OTE_20_metabat_361 | reverse complement strand
CTAGCTCCTGTAAATTAGTAAGAAGTCAAGCCGATAAGTTAAATCGGTCGTAAGGCAACTATCACACATCTACTCACTCAAGGAGTTCAAACCATGAAATCATCTTCGATCGCATTGCTTAGTGCGGGCATCCTGGCTACCATCATTTCAGTTGTACCCATGTCCCCCGCTGCCGCTCAAACATCAACAGGTACTGGTACTCAAGGTACTGGCACCACTGGAACTACTACTACTCGTTATGAAAATAATACCAGTGACGACCGAGGTCTGTGGGGCTTGACTGGATTGCTCGGCTTATTCGGATTGATGGGGCGTCGGAAAGAAGAGACTCACAACACTACCCGTCGGGATGACGCACCTGTCTACCGCGACCCTAGCATCCGCTAGTTCTGGCTACTTGTCTCTGTCGTAATTTGGCTCCAAGCCATCACAGTCTGACGAATGTTGAACCAGGAAGCTGTATATAAAAGAGAGTAAGCTGACAAATCCATGCTCACTCTCTTTCGATCTTTTTAGAAACGATCGATTAGCTTTAGCGTAATAAATAGGCTTCGCGATCTTTAAGTGCGGACATCGTAGCGTCCCACGTAAACCGAATCGACTGAAGCGATTCAAATGCAATCCGATCCCGATCGAAAGCGTCGATCGCCATTGCAAATTTTGAGTAAAATCCAGAAAAAATCATTCGCTCGATCTTCGACAGGCGGGATGGCAATCCGTTTGCCTTTGAGATCGGCAATCTGTTTGATGCTATTTTCGGACACCACGATCTGAAATAAGTCGTTAAATAAGTAAGAAACTAATTTGACACTATTAGATACCGAATTATTAACCGGGATCGATGCTAGATCGACTTTGCCAGCTTGTAATAATTCGAGATTTCGATCGGAGCCGATAGTTTCCAACACTTGCAATCTGATTCTAGAGTCATAGACCACTAATTGGTTAGCGATCGCTTGCGCCAGTTGATAACTCTCCGATCTAGCTGGCCCAGCCGCGATCGTTAAATTAATAATTTGAAAGTTTATAAATAATTGAACGCTAAAAAAAATGCCAACTAGCAGGCCAATAAAAATAATAAGGAACTTTCGCTGCTGCCACAGCAATTGTCGGAATTGATATAACATTTAATGCCAGTAACGATCGGGTTAGAGCAATCGACTACTTGCTGCATCGCCTTGCAAGCTCATCTAACTTTATTTTCTCATAAAAACTCGATCGCGTGTGGAAAAATAGCGAAATTATTGACTCATAACTAACGAGATCTCGATCGCACTCAAACTTACTGAAATATCGCATCTTTAATGTGGTGCTGTAATTGTGGAAAGAAAGAATGAAAATCTCGTTCGAGATCGATCGACTCCCGTTCCAGTATTGGCATCGCATCAACCAGCTTAACTCTGTCACCCATCCTAGCTCTAATTCGATAATCGAGCCGAGCTAGAGCATGTTCTACACCAGATAAGTGTCGATAGCTAGTTAACCAATCACCATCCACCATATACCCGATTATTTGTCTAGCCGCTGGTGGAATCTCGCCTGAATATTTTTGAAATGATTCATATATCTCTGCCGTAAAATCAGCGAAGATAGTATCGGAATATATCGCCCAATTTTTTGCTAGTAAATGGTCGTAAAAAACATCGATTAATATGCCTGCAAACTTACTATATTCTTTATCGATCCTTTTCTTACTGATTTTGACAATTGGATGGTTGTCGGTAAATTTGTCGATCGCGTAATGCCTACTGATACCTCGCCTTAAGTTACAATTGAGTCGATCTAAGTCTTTACCTTTCACCAAATCGCCCAATAAGTTACCTAAGCGATTCTCAACATTTGGTTCTGATAGTAAGATGTGAGCAAGCCAGTTCATAATATCATCGATCGTTAGTTAGTTATTTGCCGAATAGCTTTTGCCAAAATGATGTATTAACTTCTGGTACTGCTTTCGGTTTTACCTTCAACATTTGTTTTTCTACTATACTTAGATAGCCCTCTATCCATCCCCAAATAGACTTATCGTAAACTTCTATTGTGTCCAGCCATTCATTAATATCGGCAGAATAAGCCATGTCAATGCAATAAACCACTGAATCTACTTGGTTATCGCCTGTTTTTACAAATTGAATACCACCACAAAATTCAGCATAGTATCCAGATATAAAGAAAACATTTTTTAGTTTACTAATACTGGCACCTGTCTCATCTATTAAGTAATCATCTTCTTGCATCCACTTGCTCAAGTGCTTTGCTCTTGATAGATCGAAGTCTTCATACTCACTAATACACAACCATTTGCGAGCGCGACCACCCAGAAGTTTCATGATTTGTTTGTAAGCTAGTGGTAGCGTTCCATATTGCTGCTCGATCGATTCTAACTCTCGATCGTCACAACCCACTAAATCTTCTTCCCTAGCAATCCCTCTTCTCATAATTTCTGATTTTAGTTCATCAATGTTCGTAATCATGAATTTGCTAACTTTTCTCGATGTCGAGTTTAAACTTCTAATTGCCGAGGATCGTTTTCTGGTGGATGCCAGCCTGCTTCGAGCCATAATGCACGAGCTTCGCGGATCGACCTTTCTCCCTTGTACTTGTCATCATTTATGTCTAGCCTGTCACAAGTTGCTCGCCCAACCGCAGTAGTTCCAATAATTCTAGTTGCATCGATCGACCATATAAAATGCTCTTGCCACAACTGATTTCGTGGATTAAACAGCGGTAAAATAGTAGATGTTTCAATATCGCGTCCGACCACAAAATTATATCGATTTTGGTTGCAACGATTACAGGCAAGTGCGAGATTTTCTTCTGTGTCTACACCACCTAGAGATCGCGGCTGCAAATGGTCGATCGTAAAGCGAGAAGCACTGATTTTTTCTGATGAGTGACAATACTCACACAAATAACCTGCTCGGCTACGAACATATTTTTTAGTAAATTCACTTACACTCATTTTTGGGCAACCAATAGAGAATTGAGGTATGTGAATATGCGATCGAGTTCGCTGATACTATTTAATTCTTCCTGTTCGGTAGTCGTGAGTACTGCGGACTGATTTTTGGACATCAATTCTTCAAGTTTATCTTGAAGCTCGTCTGTAAATTTGAACAGCCGTAAGTCATCGACTTTTTCGACTCTGATACCAGTTTCTAGGAGGGATTGGGGACTGATAACTACTTGCATGATTAGTTGTCTTGAGTTCTGAGATTGATGTTTCAGCTATCTATGATAACGCTAATATCGATCGGCACTTTTCTAATTTTCATTTTCATCCAGATCCACGATTTCCTCGTTCGCGGAGCGTCTCGGAACGAGAATCGGTGATACCAATGATTCTTCATCATTCGAGTTCGATCTCAGATCGACACCAAACATCAGAGTTGTGATATGATTGTGTCATTACAACTCTGATGTTGTCTAAGACTCCGTGCCCGATTTCGATAACCGTGACTTTACCCCCATTTGACGATCTAGGAAATCTGCCCTCTGGTGTTTACCAAGTAAGTTGGACTGATTTTCAAGTAAGGTTCGCTAATAATTCTCACCGACAACAGATTCTAGTTGGGCTAAAGCAGGCTCTCAGAGAACTGGCGATTGCAGGTTGTTCGACTGTTTATATTGGTGGGAGTTTTGTCACTAGTAAAGAGCAGCCGAATGATTTTGATGGCTGTTTCGATCCGATGACAGTAGATTTGTATAGTCTAGATCCGGTTTTTGATAGTGCAGCCGCTCAACAAGATCGGTTTGGGGGAGATCTCAAACCCAATCCCAATTTTGTTGGTTTCTTTCAAACAGATAGAG
>NZ_JANLWO010000021.1:0-3426 GCF_031364565.1 Chamaesiphon sp. OTE_20_metabat_361 | reverse complement strand
GGTACAGCAATATAATCTACCAGTCAATCAGCTCGGTAGACTGACAGTTACGCCTAACTTTGAGTTGACAGAAATGGCAAATAAAGTCGGCAAAATCTACGCCTCGGGTGCGATTACTTTGGGTAATTACTATGCGCCTGTCGATAGTTTTTTAGGCTTGCAATATGCCGCGTTTAATATCGTGCAGGATTTACTAGATCGAAAAGCGATCGAGCTAAAGCCAGTAGTGTTGACTCGATCGCTTTTGCAATGGTGGAAGTGGGTAAATAATCGATCGCCAGATTAGATTTCAGACATCTGGCTCGAAATTGCATCGTTAATGGCGATCGAACGGTCAGCAAAAATGATTCAGGCGTCACTCCGCAATGCAAAATAGATAGCCAGCGTCAAACAGATCCGCACACTCAGCCATCAAAGTAGCCTGGGGTGGGTACTCTCATGTCTGTAACAAATACTACTTTTATCCGCTACTTGTCTATCTTAAGAGAGATAAAATTATTATCCTTGCCTGAGTACATTAAGAACAGGTTGATGGCAAGATCGTTACATTAGCGCGTTGGCGGAGCCTCTCATGAGAGAGAATCGCCTCAACATTCTCTTCACTAAGAACTTACTAATTATGGTTTTATTGCGTCCCGATCTGCCTCCTATCGATGCAGTCAAGGATTTTATGTCTCCAGCAACACCAGATTACGATCGAGCAGAACAGCTATTTATTCAGCTTTTAACTACAGACAATCTCGATAGACAGGTAATTGCCAAACAGGGCAAGGAAGATGTCAAATTGGCAGTGCAAGAGTTTGAAACCGCCTTAGAAACTGCTTTAGCAATTGCCTATACAAATCGGACAACACCAGAAATCGAAAATCGGTTTTTACAGCGGATTCTCTACCGGATCAATCGACTTAATTTTATCTGGTATAAGGACTTAAATGAATATACTAACGAGCGTTCGCTGTACGTGCGATGGGTGCACGATCGGATTGAGGAGCCTTGGCAAGCCTGGGAATCAGCCCAGCTCGATCTCAATCTCAAAAACTTGTCAGCAACTGACATTAAAGCGGCATTAATCGCGCGAGGAGATGTCGATTTAGTACCGCCAATATCGGCAAATAAGCGGTATTTAAGCCACGAAATGACCCTCGATAGTTATCGTCACTTGATTGCGATCGTCTCTTTAGATGGTTTAGTAGAATCGAGTCGGCTGTGTCATTTATTAGGTGGTGCTAGCAATGAAATTCAGGCAACATTGATCCGCGTTTTACTCGAAGAATATGGCAATGGTCGCCTCAGTCGCAAGCATTCTACTTTCTTTGCCCAAATGATGGCAGAACTCAACCTCGATTCGACACCAGAAGCTTATCTAGATTTGGTGCCCTGGGAAGTTTTAGCCTCCATCAATCACAATTTTTTGCTTACCCAATGTAAGCGCAACTTCTTGCGTTACATCGGTGGCTTTACCTACTTTGAAATTGTTGGCCCTTCAGTCTATCAAGACTACATTGCCGCCGCCGCTCGGTTGGGACTTTCCGAAACCGCGAAGGGATATTGGGAATTGCACGTCAAAGAAGACGAACGACACGGACAATGGATGCTCCACAACGCCTGTTTACCGCTAGTCGATATGTATCCCCAGCACGCGTGGGAACTCGTCCTCGGATACGACCAAGACAAGTATATGAGCGGTCGCGCTGGCGATGCGATCGTCAAAATTATTCAAAATCTAACCTTTAATTAAAACCCAAATGAACTTGCTCCAAACGCTAGCAGATCGAGAAAATACCTCGGTTCAATCTCATTCGCCCAACGAAGTATTTTTCTGTCCCGAAGAATCTCAATTCTATTCCCAATGTTTAGAACGGATGGTGCTCAATCGTTGTACCAGTTCCGAGCTGGTAATTGAGTTTGGTTCTGGCGATGGTAGTCCAGTAATTTCCAGCTTACTCAGAACTCCTTTTAAAGGTAAAATTCACGGGTATGAGTTGAATTCTACCTCAGCTAAGCTGGCGCAATCGCGAATCGATCGGTATCGATTAGGCGACAAATATATCGTTCGCAATCAATGTTTTTTTGAAGGTTGGCAACAGTCTAGCGCTAATTATCTAATTGCCAACCCGCCATACTTACCTGCACCCGATAATGATATTTACATGCCATCTTTGCATGGCGGAGCTGATGGAGCGGCGATTACCAAACGTCTATTTACAATCGGTTGCGCTCGGGTGTTATCGCTAATTTCTGCCTATTCAAACCCCGTCGAAACTATCGAGTATGCGATCGATTGCGGATATCAAGTAATTGATTTCACGATTTCACCTTTAGAATTTGGCTACTATAGTTCCGAATCAAAAGTGAGAGATACGATTAGTGCGCTCAAAAGCGATCGCAAAGCGTTCTATTCGCCGAATATCTATCTACTGGCTGGCGTATTATTTGAAAAGCAAGGTCGCGGCTCCCAAGATCTATCAGCAGAACTACGACAAGTGATGACTGCTTTTTAGCTATAGCAATCCTATGTGATTGACGAGAGTATCGTAGGGTGTGTTGTCGCGTAGCGTAACGCACCGAAGAAGAATCAACTTCACTAAGTAGGGTGGGCACTGCCCACCATCTAGATTTCAAGCTTTTCTGATGTGATAATTATTTGCGCCAACCTACTTATCACCCAAATTTTCTAATAATAATTCCACCCGCTCGCTGTGTTCGGCGAGAAAATTTTCACATTGTTGCAAAGATGCGATCGCGATCTCAAATTGACTGAATACTTCAGCTAATTCCAGATCGCCACCTTCAATCTGCGCTAATATTTCCTCCACCCGATCGACTGTTTCTTCATACTTCCACTCAGTTTTCTTCGCCACGATCGACCTCAATTACGCTTACTTTTACTCGTCCCCGACCGAGTTGAATTGCCAACTCTTCACCCACAACCAATCGATCGCCATCGCGGACGAGCGTGCCATTAGTTTGTCGCACTAAAGCATAGCCGCGCTGCAAAACCAAGCGCGGATCGAGGGTTTGGCACCGCTCTCGCAGGTGTGAGTGCTGTTGGGACACAGTTTGCAATTTAGCCGCGATCGCCCGCTGGAGACGTTGCTGGAGTCCGTGGAGCCGATCGATTTCTAGTGCCAACTGGCGATCGGGCTTAATGCGTTCGCACCGCAGCCGCAAGCGATCTAATTGCGACTGACGCTCGATCGCGACTCGCTGCATGGCAGTTTTCAGCCGATCGACCCTCGCCAAATGTGCGTCGATTTCATCCTGGAGCGCGTGCACTACCAGCATCGCAGCCGCTGTCGGCGTAGTGGCTCTCGCATCAGCGACCAAATCCGCCAACGACTCATCGCGATCGTGTCCGATTCCCGTCACCACTGGCACCGGACATTCGGCAATGGCGCGGACGACAATTTCACTATTAAAACAGCT
>NZ_JANLWO010000830.1:0-6311 GCF_031364565.1 Chamaesiphon sp. OTE_20_metabat_361 | reverse complement strand
GTGTAGAGTTTTTGTCGCTTCCTCTACTTTGTTACTACCAACGGGGAACTAAACTTCCCATCAGAGCGATCCGAGGTAGTAAATAAATCGGTGATTTTTATCTTCGATCTGCAATTTAGGGATTGCGAGCGATAACTAGGTTAGTTAAATTAATTAATAATTAATAATTGGATAAATCAATCTCCTCTGCCGATTTATCCGAACATCATCACCCATTTGCCCAGCGCGGGCAAGTGGGTTTTGTCGAGTTTAGCGACTTTTTAAAAACCGCTGGGATAATTTCATCGAGATCCGCGATACTATAGCTAGATCCCTGTCTGACTACATTCATTGACAATCGAGATGTGCTGATGATTGCAACTACAAACCCGACGATAAATATTTTATGCCAACCGACATCTGATGCTTGGCTAGAGCAAGCCTTAGCGAATATCGATACGATCTTGCTCGATCATTCCCATTGCGAACGCAAAGCCGCCAGCACCGCAATTAATATGATGTTTCGCTACCCTTCCAATCATAAACTCGTGCGGCAATTAACCGCGATCGCTCAGGAAGAATTAGAACATTTCGAGCAGGTAAATCAGATCCTCGAACGCCGTGGTATCCCCCTCGCCCCCCTCAACGCGCCGCCTTATGGGAAAGGATTGATGAGCCAAGTCCGCACTCAAGAACCCCATCGCTTGCTCGATTCACTCCTAGTTTCAGGACTGATTGAAGCCCGATCTCACGAACGACTGGGGTTACTCGGGAGCCATCTTCCCGACCCCCAATTAGCCGCATTTTATCGCGGATTGATGGCATCAGAAGCCCGCCATTTCGGGATTTATTGGTTACTTGCCGATACTTATTTCGACCGCACCCTCGTCCAAACTCGCCTGAGCGAATTAGCTATCTTTGAAAGCGATATACTCTCCAATCTCTATCCCGAACCCAGAGTTCATAGTTAGTTGGGAGATGGGAGATGGGAGATGGGAGGAGATCCCAACAGTGACTGAATTTGTGCCGATTAGGAATAGTCAGACTTGCTACCACAGTAACAGCGTAAGAAGAGCCTGGAGACTGGAAGTCTCGGCACACGCAAGCAAAGTCCGCCTGTCTGTATTGTCTCGCTTCCATGGTCGGGAAACCCGACCGGAGCGAGCCGCTTGTCGCGCTAAACCCGGAGGAAACCTCCGGAGCGCGCGCCGCTACGCGGACTAGTTAATCAGTCCGCTTAGCGAAAAGACACAATCGGTGGCGGTGCTGAAAGGAAGCTAATATCCATAACCTAAAACCTAAAACCTAAAGCCTAAAACCTTCCCATGCTCGCATACTACCAAGATTTTACAATTCGATCGTGGCAACCCGCAGATCGGCTGGCGGCGGCTGGTATTATCGAGCAAGCGTTAGCGGAATATGGACTAGGCTGGGAACCAGATGGCGCAGATCGCGATGTTTTAGAGATAGAGACATATTATCTCGATCGCGGTGGCGAATTTTGGGTCGTCGAGCATCACGGTGAGATTGTCGGGACGAGTGCTTATTATCCCTGCTTACACAGTGCCGATTCGCCCCCAAATCGCGGCAGCAACGCGATCGAAATCCGTAAAATGTACTTAAGTGTCAAAGTCAGAGGACAAGGCTTGGGCAAGCATTTATTAGGGCTATTAGAGCAGGCAATTTACGATCGCGGCAATCGCGAGATCTGGATCGAAACAGCCAGCATTTTAACCGCCGCAGTGAAACTATATGAAGCAAATGGTTATCGCCCCACCACAGGCGTCGAGACAGCTAGATGCGATCGAGTATATGTCAAAATATTGGCATCCGCCGCGATCGATCCAAACTAAATAATCGATCGCAAAATTCGTTACTTTGTCAATACTAATACGCCCATCATGCCACTGGCGATCGGATAGTGAACAGCATGACTAAATCCCGCAGCTAAGCCTAATTGGATCTGCTCGATGCCAGTGGGGAATCGATCGAGACTAGGGTTTAAATAAGCATATTCATCCGTCATCCCTAATTGTGCTGCTTTCGGTACGACGATCGTATCCAAATACCACTGTTGAAATTGCCGAATGAGGGTGTTGCTAGGGCGATGAAAATCGAGAACTGCGACTGACGCATCAGTTTTCAAAACTCGATGCAACTCAGCCAAAGATCTGGGAATATCGGTGACATTTCGCAAGCCATAGCCCATCGTCGCCGCATCGAAATAATTATCATCAAATGGGAGATTGAGCGCGTCAGCTTCCACCCAATTAATGTTATCTAATGATGGGTAAATCTTGGCAATCCGTTCGGCAGCAATCGTGAGTTGAGCTGGGGCAAAATCAGCACCGACAACCGTCCCACTAGTACCCACCTGTTTGGCTAACAACTGCGTTAGATCGCCACTACCACAACATAGATCCAGACAAGTATCGCCAGCTTTCGCCAAGCTCCAAGCTACGGTCATTTGTTTCCATACCCAGTGCATCCCCAGACTCAGATCGTTATTAAGCCTGTCGTACACGGGCGCAATCCGATTAAAGATTGCTTGAATATCTGTAGATGTATAATCTGATTTAGTTGGCATTAATAAGTTAAGACTTGGGAGCTGTAATTAGATTTTAATAGATCGTAGGGTGGGCACTGTCTTGTTTCGCTCAACCTGGAGGAAACCTCCAGAGCGCGAACCGCTGCCCACCATCTAGGTTTCAGCCATTATATTCGATCGATAATTAGACACTCACTTCTGATGTATTTTGACTGACTGCCAACTTTTCAGCATCGAGTCGCCGTTTGCGAGCATATAGTTGAATAGTTGCCGCCATTAGTACCACCAGTCCCACAATTAAGTAACCAGTAATATCGGTCGGCAAATTGTTTTGAAATATCGCCAATAAGACGATCGCCACCAAAAATAAAGTTGGTAATTCATTCAAGCCGCGTAACTGCTGACTGCTCCATTTGCACTCATCCACTGCCAACTTTTTCATCAAACTACTGCAATAGTAATGATAGCCGATTAATAGGACGACTAAGCCGATTTTGATATGTAACCAACGTTGATGGATAACTTCTGGCTCTGTAGAAATAATCCCGATCGCCATCGCGATCGTGAGTAACATTCCGGGCGTAGTAATAATACTATATAGGCGTTTTTCCATAATTTGATACTGCGCTTTGAGAATACCTCGCGCGGGTTCTGGCTGCTCATTTGCCTCCACATGGTAAATAAATAACCGCACTAAATAAAACAAACCAGCAAACCAAACTGTAAAGCCAATAATATGAAAAGATTTAAACCACTGATATGCCATTAAATTAGCGGGTAGGGGGTAGAGGGTAGCGATTACTAGAGTAGGGAGTAGCCAAACGAGCGGCGACTAATTTCCCTCTATCCAGGTTAGGTAAAAAGACTCATACTTGCCACCGCGATCGAGATAAGCTTAATATTCTGCAATATCTAGTGGCTGTTTGCTCGATTTTACGAGGTAGAGAGTCGATCGTCTCTTTACAGATGCTGCTGTGGGGAGAGACAATAAGGGTAGCAATTTAGACAGCTAGAGAGTAATCGTTGCTACCGCCATCTCTCCAACGATCGGACATAGTATCAAGGGTCATGACACGTAAATTATGCCTAGTTCTATTATTGAAATCTTATCGGCTGATGAAATTCGCCGCACGGTTGTCAGATTAGCTTCCGAGATCGACGAACGCTGTCGGGATTTATCCCAAGTAGTACTAGTGGGGATTCAAACCAAAGGCGTGCCGTTTGCGAACATGTTAGCCCGACAGATCGAAATTCTAGAAGGAGTCAAAGTCCCCGTCGCAACTCTAGATATCACTTTTTATCGCGACGATCTCGATCTAATTGCCGTGCGCACTCCAGGGAAGACGGATATCCCGGTAGATTTGAATGACAAGACTGTCATATTAGTCGATGATGTGATCTACCAGGGTCGCACGATCCGCGCTGCACTTAACGCCGTCACAGAGTATGGCAGACCCAAGCACATTTTACTAGCTGTCTTAGTCGATCGCGGTCATCGCCAAGTCCCGATTCACCCAGATTTTTGCGGCAAAAAACTGCCCACCGCTCGGGAGGAACAAATTAGGGTCTATTTCCAAGATGCCAACGGTCGCGATGCTGTCGAGTTAATCCGTGCGACTAGTTAAATACTCGAACCCTACCTACCGAATTAACATCGTAATCAAACCCTGTTGTCCGACCAAAACCTCCCGAATCAAACTAATAATTCCCACCCATACGATCGGCGTAATATCCACCCCACCAATGGGCGGAATTAGTTTGCGAGAAGGTGCCAAAAATGGCTCTGTTGGCGCAATAACCAAACTAAACGGCATTTTTTGACTTTCTACCTGCGGATACCATGTCAACACGATCCGAAAGATAAATAAGAAGGTCATAATTACCAAGACCACACTCACACCAATATTAAGAATATTGATTAATTGAAGATTACTCGCACTCATAAGGTCTGATTTTTTATCGTTAAATAATTAATTTTATTATAGCTAATGTAGCTGGTTGGCAATTCCCACTCGCACTCGCAAAGTCTGAATTATTACCATTAAATAAATATTCTTACAATCCACAATCTAGATGGTGGGCAGTGCCCACCCTACATATTTACTACTGTCTTGTCAGGAATGGGGTTTCCCGACCATGGAACGAACCCAAGCGGGGGAAACCCCAAGAACGCACTTTTCGCAAACCCTCGGGGAACAGAGGCGTGCGCGAGCCGCTTTCAGCGGGGGGTCTGCTTCCGCTAGGAAAATCGCAGCCCACTAACATCTAACATTTGCCGCTGTACTCAGTACAATAACTCGCCAATCTAACCAAAACTAAGCAAACACCCGATGCTGCAAAGACGGCATCTGCGCCCGAGCGCGAGCCAACCGCGTCGGATCGATTTCCGCGATTGCCACACCAGGAAGATCGCCAGCATCAGCTAAAATAACCCCCCAAGGGCCAATAATCATCGCATGTCCGTGAGTTTGGCGCATGGCATAGTGAGTGCCAGTTTGCGCTGGCGCAATGACATAGCAGGTATTTTCGATCGCCCGAGCTTGCAGCAACACTTGCCAGTGATCCTTACCCGTGTAAGCAGTAAAAGCTGCGGGCACAAATAATACATCCGCGCCTAACTTAGACAGATGACGATACAATTCGGGAAACCGGACATCGTAGCACACAGACAATCCCAGTCCACCTAATTGCGGCGAGTGGTAAACGTCAGGTAATTTGACTCCAGCCATCACCGTGCTGGATTCGCGATAGGTGTTGCCATCGGGAAGATTGACATCAAATAAGTGCGTCTTCTCATATCTACTCAATTCTTCACCACTGGGGCCGACGAGTAGTGCGGTATTATAGACTTTACCCTGGGTGCCTACTGGCACGGGAAAACCACCCCCGATCAGGGTCACTTGATACTTTTGAGCGGTAGTTTTGAGAAATTTCTCCGTTTGAGTTGCGATCTCTTCAGCTTGGGCAACTTTATCTTGCTCGGTGCCCAAAAACGCAAAATTCTCAGGTAGACCGATTAATTCAGCACCTCTGCGGACAGCCAATTCGATTAGTTCTTCAGCGGTAGCGAGATTTTTCGCTAGATCCGGTAGGCTGGTCATTTGAATGGCAGCAGCAAGATAAGACTTCATTTGTGAGACAATTAATGACAATGAGTGAATGGTAGATTCAAAAAGACCCAGACTAGCCAAGTAATGACTAGTCATTAGTTCTTAGATAATCTTGGCAAATCTGAGTCCAAAGAACAGCCCCATCGCAATCGCGAACATCACACCGACAAAACCTAGATAAGCAATCGCACCAGACATAACTCTCTAACTCCACTATAACTATGTACTTACTATTAAATCATCGACGGGAACCTAGCGGGTAAAGGGCACTCGATTCTCCTGCGGTAATGCCAAAGGCGAGGCTACGCTAACGAGACGCGAACGTGTTGGCGCAACCGCTCGCACAGAACCAAAGCGTCTACCTCAACACATAGCCTCTACCACCGAAACATCGCCACGATCGGTATCGTGGTTGCGGACATCTACACTAAAATTAGGTTTAAGGTCGTTTGCGCCCCCACTTTCTAACCAGAAAACAACAAATCGAGATATCAATCTAGCTATTACCCATTACCTTTTACCTCTTACCCATTACCTTTTACCTCTTACCCATATTGTTATGGAACCGATTACAGTTGCGCTAACAAATCCCTATGAGATCGAGATCGCGCCGGGAAATCTCGATCGCTTGGGTGACAAATGCCGCCAGCTCGCTCTAGGCAACAAAATCATGG
>NZ_JANLWO010000822.1:0-2534 GCF_031364565.1 Chamaesiphon sp. OTE_20_metabat_361 | reverse complement strand
TAATTTTAATCGCGATCCGGTGTCGGCAATCGATCGCGCTACGGCGGCAGATTTGGAAATACTTAACGGTGTGGACGCAAGTAAAACCATTACTAACTGGCGACGATCTGCGGAAATTGGGTTATAAACCTAGTCCGCAGTTTCGACAAATGTTAGATAATTTATTAGCAGCGACTTTGGATGGAAATGTTATCGATCGAGCCAGTGCTGAATCATTTTTGCGGCTGAATTATCCACGGTAACTAAGAGGATGTCTGAAAAGTCTAATTTTTTAAGCGTAAACCCTGGAAATCACCCCTGTCTTGTCTCGCTGTCTTGACCCAAACACATGCGGAGGGAACCTCCGCGTGATTTGGGTCGCTAAACCCTCAGCAAAGCCGAGGAGCGCGAGCCGCTAGCTCACCTTGAAAAGCTACAATGTGTACACAAGTCGGCTGTTGCTCCGTTTCTAGATCTAAATCCCCCTTAAAAAGGGGGACTTTAAGCCCCCTTTTTAAGGGGGTTGGGGGATTCAGATCTACGCTAGAAGACATAAAATCTTTTCAGACATCCTCCGATCCTATCAGGTGGTTGTCGGGAAAAGCACAGCCTAAATACTTACCCAATGCTTAAATAATCGATTCTGAATCTCGGTAGTATGCTCGATCGATCGCAATTGATATTGTTGCGGTTGTGGTGTGGCTAAAACGATCGGGACACTCATCAAGCGATCGGCATGAAAGAAACTCACGCTAATTTCTTGTCCGGGTTGATAATATTTTAGGCGCTCGTTAAGCTTGTCAGCAGTGATTTTATAACCATCGATCGCCAGTAATTCGTCACCAGGATCGATACCTGCTAACTGGGCGGGTGAGTGCGCTGCTACCGATTTAATCGCTTCTTTCCCCTGCTCGGTTTTCACATTGATGCCTAGATATGGCATACTAGCTTCGACGGGTTGCAACTCAATTCCGAAGGGAGCTAAGTAATCGTTAAAAGGTAATTCTTCAATCCCATGAATATAACGATCGTAGAATTCAGTTAAATCATAATCGGCAATCGATTCGATAATTTGTTTGAGTTGAATTTCGCTAAAACCAATTTCGGCTTTTCCGAACTGCTCCCACATCTGCACCAAAACATCATCAAACGATTTGGCACCTTGAGTTCGATCGCGAATTAATAAGTCTAACAGTAATGTCACCATTTCTCCTTTGAGATAATAGGACATTTGGGAATTAGAACTATTGGCATCGGGGCGATATAACTTAATCCACGCATCGAAACTCGACTCGCTTAATGGCTGTACCAATCGCCCTGGGGTTGTCAAAAAGCGGGTTATTTCCTTACTCAGCTCGACTAAAAATTCTCGATCGTCATAGACTCCCGCACGTCGAGGAATTATTAAATCGTAATAACTCGTCGTTCCCTCACTAAACCACAGTGACGGCGTATAGTTTTCCCGATCGTAATCAAATTTTTCGAGCGCCGCCGGACGAATTCGCTTGACATTCCACAGATGAAAAAATTCATGGGCGACTAGCTGCATGAACCGATTATGTTTTTCGGCACCTTGAAAATTGAAGCGTGGATATAATAGCGAACAGCAATTTTTATGCTCTAAGCCTCCGCCCCCTGCTGGTGATAAATGCAATAGGAATATGTACTTTTTATATGGCAAACCACCGAAGATTTTTGCTTCGACTTCGACAATCTTTTTGATATCTTCGATCGCGCTATTGGGATCTAAATTACCTTCGCCCCAAACAACTAATTGATGAGGTATATCTAACACAGTAAAGTCATAAATACGCTGTGTACCGATCTCGAATGGACTATCGACTAAAGTATCAAAATCAGCAGCTAAGAACGTCTGATGACCGATTTCAGGCAATGGCGTAGTTACTTGCCAATCGGGTTGCGGCGGGATAATTTCTAGCTCGATCGGACAGTGTTCAAATCCCGGTATATAAAAACATAATGCTGCTGGATTAAAATAGCCGTGAGTCGCATCGAGATGATTGGTTCTGACGGTTAATTCATTTGCAAATACTTGATAACTAATCGAAATTTTGCTGCTATCATTTGTCTGAATTTGCCAATGATTTTTAGCAACTTTGTGAACACCCAATTTTCGACCTGTAGCTGATACTGCGACGAGGTTTTGGATTTGCTTGGCATATTCGCGCACCAAATAAGAACCAGGTGTCCACACGGGCATTTTGATATCGAGGTGCTCTCCATCCCAGTGACTGACGATTAATTTTACCTCAAACAAGTGAGTTTGCGGTTGGGACATCGCTATTCTATAAGCTAATTTTGGCGCGTAAGCTTGCGAGTCAATAGTAGTAACAATAGTAGTTTGAATCATTGGCTGGGGGGTAGACAATCGTCGATGCTAAATGAGTTAGTGTGTAACCGGAAAAAATATCGTTAAATATCTCGTTAACAAAGAGTATGGGTTTCCTTGGTGCAAGCCATGGGGCGGGAACCTCCGCGTGATTTGGGTCGCTTGCTTGGTGGAACGCTATTCACGAGGAAGCCGTCTAGCGACA
>NZ_JANLWO010000792.1:0-7959 GCF_031364565.1 Chamaesiphon sp. OTE_20_metabat_361 | reverse complement strand
TCGGCCACTCGCGGGCGATGCGCAACCACAAGTTTAGATCTTCCTGTTGTGGTGCAAACCCGCCTACTGCGGTAACTGCCTCCCGCCGACAGATGGCGGTAGCACACTGGATATTATGCTGGGCTGCTAGAATTGTTGTATAGCTGGCAACAGACGGCGGCTCGTCAAAAAGTCGCTGAGTACTATACGAGCCGTCGGGATTAATCGATCGAAATAAGTATCGTCCAAACACAAAGCCAGCTTCAGGATGCGCTTGCAGACAACTTACGCCAATCTCGATCGCTTCAGGGCACAAATAATCGTCGCTATCTAAAAAAATTAGATACTCGCCCGTGGCCACCTCGATCCCCTTATTCCTCGCCCCAGGCAAACCTTGATTGCTTTGATATATATACCTAACCGTAGGGTATCGAGCGCAAACTAACCTAGTATCGTCGGTCGAACCATCATCGATCGCAATAATCTCACTGGCGGGGTAGCTTTGGTCGATCGCACTCTCAATTGCTGCGGGTAAAAATTCACCACTGTTGTATGATGGAATAATTACAGATACACTACAATTAATTGTTCCTACCCAACTCCACTCCATGAACTTGCTACCCTCGGTTTCTAGTGATTTGCTGAGTTTACTATCTTCACATCAATCGTGAATGAAAATTATGCCAAAAATTAAAATATACACACAATTTTTCTTCAGGCATACTAATTTTTCAACCGCCAGATGACTTAATTTACCTTAGTCATATATCTGAATTAATATTTTTGAGTGTCGATCTCCAAGATCGCAATTCAAATAAATTTAGTCAAATGATTATTGACATTATCGACATTTTTTAGTCATGATGGCAGGGTAATATTTATCTAAAAGTTAACAAAATAAATATCACAGGCAATTAGTGATTTAGATCACGATAGCAGTTTTATTCGATCCCATCTCACATCCTTTTGGAGCGATCGCATGACCGATCTCAAAAAATCTGATGCCCTTGCTTACAGTTGGCAGACAGAAGATATCAGAGCAACAAACCTGTCAATCCGCTGGCGGACGCCGCTAGTAGTATTGAGATCGATCGTGTCGGTCTTTTTAGACACTTCGATGTTGTTTATATCATGGACGATCGCCGATCGGATCGGTACGCAGACAGAAGGGCGTCATATTACCGACACCATCGTACCGATTCTAGCTGTGAGTATCGGCACCTTGGCAGCATCTGGATTTTATGGTACCGATGACAAGCTGCATCGCTTCGCAAAATTACTAAAATCGCTCACGCTCGCACAAGTGATGATTTTAATCGCCGCGTTCTTTTATCAACCTGGATTGTGGTGGATATCGCGCTCGGTATTTTTGATTGCTTGGGTGCTAAACTTTGTATCGATCGGTTCGGCCAGATATTTATTAGATTTAGTCACGATCGAAATCCGCAAGCGCAATCCAATTTTTCAGCAATCAGTCGTGCTGATGGGAAATCGTAGCGATATCGATAAAGTCACTAAGTTAATCGCTCGATCGCAACAATTTAAAATCCATAGTGTTATCGATCTGTCGGTGTGGGATATTCAAAATGAATTAGAACATATCATCGACCAAATTTGCTCGCAAAGAATTAGTGAAGTGTTTATCTGTTCAAAGCAGCTAATTGACAATCAAATCATCTTGTATTGGAGTTTAAAAGCTGCCGGAATTCATCTGAGGATAGTCCCAACCGAATTGCAATTGCCGCAACGAGCCGCTGAGACTAAGATGATTGAAGAAATCCCCACTGTCCGGTTTAAATCCCTAGCTATTTTTGGAATCAATTTTTGGTTAAAACGTCTGCTAGACTCGATCGCAGCGGCGTTTCTGGTAATTGTGCTAGCACCAGTTTTCATCGCGATTGCGATTGCCATCAAAAGTACCTCAAGCGGCCCAATTTTTTATCGTCAAAGTCGCGTGGGCTTGAAGGGTCGGCATTTCCAAGTTTGGAAATTTCGGACGATGGTTGAAAATGCTAGCGAGCTGCAACGCCAGCTAGAATCCCAAAACGAGGTCAAAGGTGGAGTTCTTTTTAAAATTAAAGAAGATCCGCGAATTACCAATGTGGGTAAGTTTTTGCGTCATTATAGCCTAGACGAATTACCCCAGTTGATCAATGTCTTACAAGGTCAAATGAGTCTGGTCGGCCCGCGCCCGATTGCTATTCGCGATTATGAGTTGTCGATCCAGAATGTCGAACAATTCTCGCGCGATCGCTTCTTACGCTACGAAGTATTACCAGGAATTACCGGACTGTGGCAAGTCAAAGGTCGTGCCAGTATCGATTCTGATGAGATTTTCTATTGGGATATGATTTATATCCTCCAATGGTCGCTCGCTCTAGATCTCAAAATATTACTCGAAACAGTTAAAGTCGTTCTCTTTAGAGAGGGATCTTATTAACTTGCATCTTGCATCGACACAAAGTTACTAGTGTTTTGGTGAATAGTGGATAGTGGATAGTGAATAGAAGCCTCGCCTTTAGCGATACGACAGCCGTTGGCGATAGCCTGCCGTAGGTACAGTGTGTCTAGCGCTTTTGAGTTCTGGCTTAGGGGATTTTACGCCAATGACATACCCGACTAATTTAGTCGGGTATGTTTGACGGCAAAATCTAGCCATGGTAAGCTTGTCGCTAACAAGTTAACGGATCTTCTTTATCACAACGACCTCCTAACATGACCCAAGCAACCTTAAACAGCAATAGAACGACTGCCGCCAAAGGACTAGCCTGTAAAGAGTGTGGTACTGAGTACGAACTCAAAGCGACACACATTTGCGAACTATGCTTCGGGCCATTAGAAGTCCAATATGATTATGACTACCTCCGTACCAAGGTGACTCGCGAGAGCATCAAAGCTGGCCCACACTCCATTTGGCGTTACAAAGATTTACTCCCCGTTCCCGACGAGCATATCGTCGATGTCGGTACCGGAATGACGCCCCTACTCAAAGCCAATCGCTTGGCGCGTCGCCTGGGTCTGAAGAATCTCTACATTAAAAACGATGCTGTCAACATGCCTACCTTGAGCTTCAAGGATCGGGTGGTATCGGTAGCACTTTCCAAAGCCAAAGAATTTGGCTTCTCGACAATTTCCTGTGCGAGTACTGGTAACTTAGCCAACTCCACCGCCGCGATCGCCGCTCATGCTGGGTTGGAATGCTGCGTCTTTATCCCTGCCGACCTCGAAGCAGGTAAAGTGCTGGGCACGGTCATTTACGGCCCAACTGTCATGGCAGTTCAAGGCAACTACGATCAAGTAAACCGCCTCTGTTGCGAAGTTGCCAACACCCACGGCTGGGGATTTGTCAATATCAATCTGCGTCCCTACTACTCCGAAGGCTCCAAAACCCTTGGGTATGAAGTTGCCGAACAACTCGGTTGGCAATTACCCGATCATGTAGTGGCACCGCTGGCTTCTGGTTCCCTGTTTACCAAGATTCACAAGGGTTTCCAAGAATTTGTCAAAATTGGCTTGGTCGAAGACAAACCAGTCCGGTTTAGCGGCGCACAAGCTGAAGGTTGCTCGCCGATCGCTCAAGCATATGCTGAAGGTCGCGATTTTGTAGTCCCAGTTAAGCCCAATACGATCGCCAAATCGATCGCGATCGGCAACCCCGCCGATGGTATCTACGCCCTAGAACTCGCTCGCAAAACCAACGGTCATATCGAAGCTGTTACCGATGCCGAAATCATCGAAGGGATGAAGCTCTTGGCAGAAACCGAAGGCATCTTCACCGAAACGGCTGGCGGTACGACTATTGCCGTCCTCAAAAAACTCGTCGAAGCTGGCAAAATTAGCCCCGACGAAACTACCGTGGTCTACATCACTGGTAACGGTCTCAAAACCCAAGAATCTATCCAAGGTTACGTCAGCGAACCCTTCCAAATCGAAGCTAAACTAGACAGCTTCGAGCGCGCCCTCGAACGATCGCAGACACTCGATCGCTTAGACTGGCAACAAGTCTTGGTTTAGGTTTTAGGCAGGGGATAGGGAATAGGGAATAGTGGACACGATCGAACGCTTGTTCAGTCCCCTAGTCCCCCCATCCCCCCGTCCCCCCGTCCCCCCGTCTCCCATCTCCCAACTCCCACCTCCCATCTCATCAAATGACTGTCAAAGTATTAATTCCCACTGCACTTCAAAAATTCACCAGCGATCGCGCGACGATCGAATGTGAAGGTAATAGTATTACCGAGCTGCTAGATGCACTTGAAACTGCCTGTCCCGGCGTTAAAGCCCGACTCTGCGATGATGCGGGTCAATTACGGAGATTTCTCAACCTCTATGTCAATGATGAAGATATCCGCTTCCTCGATGGCCCTGGCACTCCGCTCAAAGATGGCGACCAAGTAAGTATCGTTCCGGCTGTAGCTGGGGGTTAATGCGATCTAATTAGCGATCGATAAGACTACCAACCGCTCCAAATTTAACGATTTGGGGCGGTTTTTTAGGCTTCTACAGCGGACGATAAACAGCGCGGATGACGATCGTATTTGCCAGCAACAGCCAGAGTGGTGAAGATTGGATCGCGATGATGATGAGTAGCCAGTAAGCGGACATACTGAGGTTGGCAATGCGATCGAGCATCGCAACGATCGAGACCAATGAAATCGCATACAAACTTAACGCCAAACCATAAGTTATGATGACTCTTGGAGTTGGTAACAATACCGGGTAGCCGACTTCGCGAGGATCGCCTTCCCATAAACTTAGGCAAATAAAAGCAGCCATCGCGATCGTACAAATTAAGAGAGAACTGGCTCGACTCTGGCTGGTAATTGTGGTTGCTATAGCAGCGAGGGTAGCAATTAAACTACCCTTTTTATCATAGATCCTATTTTTTAATAACCAATCCTTAAATAACTTGGGACTGTAATTTCTTTCCTGAAAATGTCGCAAATAGCATAAAAGCCGATGGCTAAAAAAGATAATTGCCGCAGTAGAAATTGCAAATAGGGACAGGGCTATTGTCATAGATCCAAATCGCTAAGAACTGGAAAGAGTCAATCGTCGGGTCTTCCTTTTAACTACCTGCTAATACTACTGGAAAATCATAACATAACACTACATATTTAATACAACATCCGATCGGCTGATGACACTGAGACAAATTGACAGTTAGATCGCCACGTGCGCCAATTGGCAACAGCCTACTGCTGGTATGGCAGTACTAAAAAATTATCCTCTTAAAATTGTTGCAATCTTTCCTGTAAGATTTCCTTTTGCTTTTCAGTCTCCACCAAACTATCCTTAGTCTGTTGAACCACTTCCGGCGTGGCACGTTCGATAAATTTAGTATTATTTAAACGACCGTGAATCGATTCGATTTCTTTATCGATTTTATCGATCTTCTTCTGAATTTTAGCTTTGAAAGCTTCGAGATCGACAACTCCAGTCAATGGTAAGATAATCTGCACCGTTGCAAAGACACTTGCAATAGAGCGTGTTGGTTCTGCGGCTAACTTATCAACAATGGTAAGCTGTTCGATCTGTGCCAAATCGCACAGATAAGTTTTCCCGCGCTCTAAGATTTCTCGCTCGGTAACACTGTCGCTTTGGATGATAATTGCGACTTTAATGGCGCGTTTGAGATCGGCTTCGGCGCGGAGATTGCGGATAGTCCGCGTGACGCCGATGAGGAGATCGAATTCGCGATCGAGTTCGGGATTAATTAGAGATCGATCGGCTGTAGGATATGCTTGGGTTGAGATGTCATGCAGCTCATCGCTCTCAGTCAAAGTCTGCCAAATTTCTGCCGTTACGTGTGGCATAAATGGATGCAGTAACTTTAAAATCCCATCCAAAACAAACGCCAAAGTTTGCAGCACGACTAATTTACTTGCCGGATCTGCACCTTCTTGTAACCGCGACTTAACTAGTTCGATATACCAGTCGCAGAAGTCCCCCCAGAAGAATTCATATAAGCCTTTAGTTGCATCGCCTAAAGCATATCGATCGATATTATCGCTAGTTTGCTGCACTGTTTGATGGAAACGCGAGAGAATCCATTTATCAGCTACTTCTAGCGATTCAACTGTGGGAACTGTCAAGTTGTCGCGATCGATCTTAAACTCCGAACTCTCGAAGCTCAGCATTACAAATCGCGCTGCATTCCAGATTTTATTAGTAAAATTCCGGCTGGCTTCGACGGATTCTGATTCGTCAGTCTTGCGGTTATATTGAATCCGAATATCTTGCCCCGCACCTACTACTTCGCGAACTAAAGTATATCGCAGTGCATCAGTGCCGTATTTATCAATTAGTAATAATGGATCGATTCCATTGTTAGAAGACTTCGACATCTTCTTACCATTTTCATCGAGTACTAACCCGTGAATATAGACATCTTTAAATGGCATTTTACCAGTCAGATATCCCGACATCATCGTCATGCGAGCTACCCAGAAGAAAATAATATCAAAACCAGTAACTAGCGTCGAAGTCGGATAGTACATCTCCAAATCCGTAGTATTTTCTGGCCAACCGAGCGTCGAAAACGGCCATAATCCCGATGAGAACCAGGTATCTAATACGTCAGGATCTTGAACTAATTTTACATCCGCGCCGAACTGCTCGATCGCTTGTACCCGCGCTTCTGCTTCACTTTTCGCGACAAAGAACGGTGTATTATCAGTGATCTCACCACCAGATTCACTTACAGCATACCAAGCCGGAATCTGATGCCCCCACCACAATTGCCGTGAGATGCACCAATCCTGCAATTTAACCAACCAATCCCGATAGACTTTTCCCCAGCGTTGGGGGACGAATTCGGGGGAATTCTGGCTATCTAAATGCTCCAGGCAATTATCCGCCATCGGACGAATTTTAACGAACCATTGAGTTGATAGTAATGGCTCGACAGGTACTTTGCCGCGATCGCTATATGGTACCGTATGCTTATAAGCTTCGATTTTAACTAAATTACCCAGTTCTTCTAATTTTGCGACGATATTTCGCCGCGCGGCAAAGCGTTCTTGACCGTTAAATTCACCAGCATTCTCATTGAGAGTGCCGTCCTTATTCATAATATTAATTAACGGCAGGTCATGACGCTTGCCCATCGCAAAGTCATTGGGATCGTGAGCTGGAGTAACTTTTACGCAACCCGTTCCAAACTCAGCCTCGACAAAATCGTCGCCGACAATGGGAATATCGCGATCGAGAATCGGCAGTCTCACCGCCTTACCAATCAGATGTTTGTATCTTTCATCCTTGGGATTTACAGCTACGGCGGTATCACCTAACATCGTTTCCGGGCGCGTAGTGGCAACTTCAATGTATCCCGAACCATCGCTCAAAGGATAACGGAAATACCACAAACTCCCATTAGTTTCCTTATTTTCAACTTCCAAATCTGACACCGCCGACTGCGAAGCCGGACACCAATTGACTAAATACTGTCCCCGATAGATTAGCCCATCTTTGTGCAACCGCACGAATGCTTCAAGTACCGCCGCCGACAGTCCTTCATCCAGCGTAAACCGTTCCCGCGTCCAATCTGCCGAAACACCCATCCGCTTGAGCTGATTGATGATGGTACCACCCGACTCCATTTTCCACTCCCAGGCGCGTTCTAGAAACTTCTCGCGTCCGACATCGTACCGTGTCTTACCTTCAGCCTTGAGCTGCTTCTCTAGAATCGTCTGTACCGCAATACTGGCATGATCCGTACCGGGGAGATATAGCGTATTATCCCCGCACATCCGATGATACCGAATCAGTGCATCGATCAGCGATTGTTCAAACGCATGTCCCAAGTGCAAACTTCCCGTCACGTTTGGCGGCGGAATGACGATGCAGAAGGGTTTCCCACCTCTAGCTGGATCGACTTTGTAGGTTTGGTTTGTTTCCCAAATCTGCTGCCATTTGGCTTCGGTTGTCTTTGCGTCGTACTGGGGGGGAAGATTGGCTGTCATGGGATGCGTGATGTTGGCA
>NZ_JANLWO010000767.1:0-7558 GCF_031364565.1 Chamaesiphon sp. OTE_20_metabat_361 | reverse complement strand
AATGGGGCGGGTGGCTTTTTGGGAGCGAGTTTACCCTCGATGGACTTAACTTGATGGGCGTTAGCTTTGCCGATCTCGACTAACCTCTCAGCTTCGGCTTGACTCAATACCCGCGTCGATTCGGCGACGTTTTCCCTCGCTCCAGCATCATCGCTAATTTCTTCATCTGGGGCTGGTGAAATAGATTGAGCAGTACCATTGTAAAAGGCTCTGAATCCTTCGGCATAATCTACAAATACCGACCAATAATCTTGCGGTATGAAGGATTGAATTTCTCGCTCTCGTTGACAGACTAAATGCAGGGTGGCGGACTGAACTCGCCCAACGCTTTTGGCTCCATTATTAAGTCGCCAGATTAGCGGCGATCCTTTGTAGCCGACAAGCTTATCCAGACAATCGCGACACCTACCTGCTTCTACTAAAGCCATATCTAGAGAGCGGGGAGAAGCGATCGCTTTTTTGACAGCAGACTCGGTAATCTCTTGATAGACCACTCGCTGGGGCTGTTTTAGTTTCAATACTTGAGCGATATGCCAGCCGATGACTTCACCTTCCCGATCTGGATCTGAGGCGATGAATACTCGATCTGCTCGTTCGGCTGCGGCAATGAGTCCGGCGATCGTTTGTTTGGCGCGATCGTCGCGGGGGATATAGCGGCAGTCGATCGTGTCTGCACCCAAGTCAAAGCCTAACGCACCATCCCCATCGTTAGCGAGTTGGCGAATATGCCCGATAGCGAAGCGCTGCCTTGGCAGGTCGATGCCTTGACATCCCAGTCCGATCCGAGGATACTTTTGAGCTTTTTGATTTTGCCAGCAGATTCAACAATGAGCAGATTTCGCATAAATTTAGGTGAACTGAGATTCGGCTAAACAATCGACCTTTGGAAAATTTACCAACGAAGCCTTATTAGACAACTTTTCTAGCTGGCAAATCAACTTAGCTCAGCGACGATACCATCGGTTAATAGTGTTTGATTGGTGAGTAAATCTTCGACACTAATTCGTAACTGTCGATCGCGATCGACGTTGAATGATACCTTGACGCGATCGGTGCCGGGATAGCCTGCTGGTATGAGGTTGGCGATACTGCGACCGCCATCGCGATCGTTTAAGGTTTTGACATCTTTGACGCCACCAGTGAGGCAACGGGTAATCAATCTGTCGCCATCAAAATAGACTTCGGTACCGCCTGTTGTGGCTCCCAATTCGCCGATAATTAATTCGATACTGGGTTGATTTTCGCGGGAGGCACCGAGGGTTAATTCGACAGGTTCGGACATGGGATAAGCTTGTCCCGATTGAATAATTGGATGCCAATTGTGAGCGTTGCGGCGTTTATCCCAATAGCGAACGCCATAACTATGGTAGAGAAAATCTTGAACTTCGATGCCTTGGAGTAATTGTAAAGCACCGTGGGCGATCGCTTCAAATGGTTTGGATTCGCGGATTTTACTGTCATCAAAATACTGCCGCACCCAGGTTTGGACGGCGGGAATTTGGACGGTACCGCCGACTAATAGAACACCATTAATATCATTAGTTTCGACGCCTTGCCGTCTGGCTTGTTGGAGCACTTGTGTCATTGATTCATCTAATCTGTCGAAGAATTGATGGGCTGTGAGGAGCTGCTCGAACCTGTCGCGGGTGAGGCTAAATTCGTAACTATCAAAGGTACGATCGTCGAAATAGGCTTCGGCGGCGGTGGTTTGCAAGGAGAGTTGAATTTTGAGCTTTTCTGCCAAGCGGGTAATTAAGGGTGTGACTTTGATGCCTTGCGCCTCTGCTAGTGCCTGCGCCACCCAATTATCGATATCTGTTCCGCCTAAATTTTGCCCAGCTTTGGCAATTACCCGCGCTAGCTGGGGCTGTTGAGTGGCTGCTTCGAGGGATTTGTCGCCCCATTTTAAGAGGAAGCCGAGCGGCTTTTTGCCCTGCTGGACTTGCTTGGTGAGCTGGACTAGGGATAAATCCAACGTACCGCCCCCAAAATCTACCACCAGCAGGGTTTCGGCGGCGGTCATGCCATATCCCAAGGCGGCGGCGGTTGGTTCGTCAATGAGGCGAATTCGTTCGACTGGGAGCAGATCGCAGACGCTACTCAACCAGTTGCGATAGATCTCGAAACTATCGACAGGGACGGTTAATACTAGGGATTCGCCAATACTTAAGGATTGTTGGAGTTGTTTGAGAATGCCTGTGATGAAGAGTTCGCCTACCCGCTCGAAGGTCATCGTCACCCCATCTAATTCGGGCAAAAATCCCTGAATTTCGGCACCAATGCCCCGCTTGAAGCCCCGAAAATACCGATTGTCACTCTGGAGATCTAGCCCCCGATCGCGTACCATTTGACCTAGTAAGACTCGATCGGTACTACCATCTTCGACATAGACCAAACTCGGAATCAAGGGTGGATTCATGCCACCGACGAGCGCCAATCCGGGTAATGTCACTGTCTCGGCTTGCTGTGTCGCAGCATTCCACCGACTGATGACGGTGTTACTAGTCCCAAAGTCGATCGCGATTGCCATAGATAGGATAGTGGATAGGGGAAGGGGGAAGGGGGAAGGGGGAAAGGGGGAAAGGGGGAAGGGGAAAGGGTAAAGGGTAAAGGGTAAAGGGTAAAGGGTAAAGTAATCGAATAGTCCCCCAGTCTCCCAGTCTCCCAGTCCCCCCGTCCCTCTACCCCTTCGGCCAGGTAAAATAAAAAGTCGTCCCCTTGCCCAGTTCCGACTCTAACCAAATGGTACCACCTTCGGCTTCGACGATCTTTTTGACGATCGCGAGTCCGATGCCTGTACTGTCCGATCGATTTTGCGGATTCACAGCTTGGAAGATTTTAAACATCCGCTCTTGGTGTTCGGGGGCAATCCCCGAGCCATCATCAGACACCGCAAATTCATACCAATCTCCCCGCTGGGCGATCGCAATCCCAATCGTGCCAGCCTCGGAATGATGATGTTTGATGCCGTTGCCGATTAAGTTGACAAATACTTGAAATAATGGTAGGCGCTTGGTGATGAGGATTGGTAGCTCGGCGGGGAGAGCGATCGCAAATGTGGGTGGTGGAGCTAGTGTATCGATGACATCTGCTAGCAATCGTGCCACGGCGACGGGTTCGATCGCGTCCTCGCTGCGACCGACACGAGCATAGTCGAGCAGTCCGTCGATCGTCCCTGCCATCCGATCTACACGGCTGCGTAAGAGGTTCATTTGCGTTCGAGTAGCGGCGGTGAGTTGTCCTGCCAAGTCGTCCTCAATCCACCGGGAGAGATTGGCAACTGCGCGTAGGGGTGCTTTGAGATCGTGAGATACTACATATACAAATGAGTCTAGTTCGCGGTTGCGATCTTCGAGAGCGGCTTGGGTTTGCTTCCGAGCGGTAATATCCCGCGCAATGCCATACATCAAGTTTCGATCGGGATAAGGCATCGTACTCCACGATAGCCAGCGATAAGAGCCATCTTTGCAACGGTACCGATTCTCAAAATCCTTACTCTGCACGCCTGCATTTTGCCCTTGTCGCATCGCGGCGGCAGTGATTGCTACGTCTTCAGGGTGAATTAATTCGACAAAGGATTGCGCCATTAATTCCGCAGTGGTATAGCCCAATACCTGTTCCCATGCTGGATTGAGCCTGGTGAAATACCCGTCAAAGTTGCCGATTGCGAGGAGATCGATCGACAAATTGAAGAAGCGATCGCGCTCTTGCTCTGCTGCTACTCGTGCCGCTTCCAGCCGCTTGCGATCGGTAATCTCTTGCACCGTCGCGTTTACCCCCACCACTCGACCGCTGAGATCTGTTTGCGGGTAGTAGGCAGCTAACCAGTGCCGCTCCACTCCAGGCTGGGAAGGAGTGCTACCACTCAACTCTAAATCGAAAATTGGCTCCCCCGACTCAATAACTTGCCGATACAGGGCTTCGATCGCATCTGCCATTTCTGGCAACACATCCCGGATCGTCAGCCCGATATGTGCGGCGATTGGCAAACCATTAATTTGTGCCAGCCGCTCGTTGACCCGCACGAATTTCAGCTCGTTACTGATATAGGATAGTCCGATTGGAGCCGACAAATAAATAGCTTCGATTTCGCCTAATTGCTGCTGGATCGTGGCTTGCTGCGCCTGGAGGAGTGCTGCTGCTTGCTGGCGTTCGGTAATATCGCGCGAAACCGATAAAATTTGGCTGACTTGTCCATCGGCACCGAGGATCGGTGTGACGATTACTTCCCACCATTTCGGCGTACCTTTAGAAGTCGCACAATAACCATCAAACCGCTTGACTCCCCCAGCTAAGGCGATGCTAAAAGCAGTTTGCGCCGCTGCTCGGTCGCTATCTTGCCAGAATTCGCACCATTGGCTCCTAGCGACAGTGGAGAAGTCATCGATTTCCATCAGCGACTGTCCGTAATCGTTCATATAAATCAACCGACCTGCTAAATCCACAACTTTGATGCAGTCGCGATTGCTCTCTAGGATGCGACGGGTTAATTCTTCACTCTGGCGGAGTAATTCTTCATCGCGCTTGCGTGCGGTGATGTCCCGACCATTGGCATAGATTAATTGCCGATCGAGATCCGGGATCGCACTCCACAACAGCCAGCGATAGGAGCCATCCTGGCAGCGATAGCGATTCTCAAAATTAACGAGCGTATTACCTGCGCTCAAGCTTTCGACAACAGCCATCGTGGCGGCGAGATCGTCAGGATGCACTAAGCTGAGAAAGGGTTGTGCCATCATTTCAGCACTGGTAAAACCGAGCATTTCTTCGCAAACTGGATTGACTCGCACGAAATACCCTTCCAGATTGGCAACTACTAGCAGATCGATCCTTAAATCGAAAAAGCGATCGCGCTCTTGCTCGGCGGCGATCCGCGCCAGTTCAATTCGTTTGAGATCGTCAATATTCCGAAAATAAATCCCCAAGCCGACATCTGAGGGATAAGCATGAACCTCAAACCATGTTTCGGTTAGCTCATAGAATAGCTCGAAATGTACCGCCACTCGATCGGTCACAGCCCGATGATACTCCCGCTCGACAATCGTGCCCACCGTCGCGGGAAACACTTCCCAATGACTTCTGCCCAAATATTCTGCTGGTAATAAACCAGTTGTTTGGCGATATACTTCAGTTGCCGCCGAATTAGTATAGACGACCTGCCAGTCGCGATCGAGCGTCACATAGGCATCGGTCATACTTTCCCAAATCGTCGTAATCTGCTGGTTAGCTGCTGTCAGACTGAGTTCGACTTGTTTTTGGGCAGTGATATCTCGCCAGGAAGCCGTAAACCCATCATCTAATTTAGCAATCTGCACGTTATAGGCATTAGTCAATCGTTCGCCCCCAAATACATCCGTATATACTAAATCTTCTTTGACCAGCGGTATCCCCGTCTCGACCACCTGACAATACTCGGCAAACAATCCCGTCTCGCGAAGGGCCGGAAACACTTCACAGAGCGTTTTACCCCTGTCAGCCTCCGTCATCCGATTGCTCTGCATTGCCGTCATATTTAGATAGTCAAATCGAAAATCGACGATCTGCCCAGCACGATCGCGAATTGCCGAGCAAATGCCAAAACAGTCGAGCATATTTTCGATCGCCGTCCCAAACCGCTGTTCACACTGTCTCAATTGCCGTTGCAAGCGGTTATTTTCAATCGCACTGCGGAGCGTCGCGAGTAATAGCTCTGCTGTCAGGTCGCTCTTGACTAGATAATCTGCCGCACCCATTTTGATAGCGCGAACGGCAATCCGTTCGTTACCCTGCCCCGATATCATCACTACAGGCGGATTGCTGCCACTGGTTTGCACCGCTAATCGCTCTAGAAAATCTAGCCCATTGCCATCGGGGAGGAGATAATCGAGCAGCACAGCATCGATCTGGTGAGAGCGGCATAGTTCGAGTGCCGCTGCGACTGATTCTGCGATTAAGAGATGATAGTTAGAGTTGGACGATCTTAGGGCACGTCGATACAACTCTCGATCGGTAGCAACATCATCGACGATTAGCAGCGTGTAGGGCGAAGTACTCATAAATTTCAACTCGACCGTAGCAAACTACAGATTACTTGAAAATAATTTATCTGTAATCTATCCACTGACTTAGAGATTATACCACTAGCCCAAAGAAAGATGTCGGCATCGATTTGGGCTTGAAGTTTGAGTTTTATCCGCCGAGCGCTATCTACACCGATCCATTACGCACTAATTGCCGCAACTTAGCATGATTCTCGCAGTTGAGCTGCCTTTCTACAGGTCTAATCCTGTTATCTAACGATCTACCTTTGGGTAGAAGTGGTTCGAGCTGGATTCTGCAATGCTGTAGATGTAATCAGGAAAGCTAGCAAACAAAACTTTATGGCAAATTTACACGATATTGTCGAAGGTATTCAAGATGCCCTGGGCAATCTAACGCCAACCCCAGTTGTACTCCAAGAAGAATCGACTGCCTACGACCTCAAAAAGCGGCTCGAATGGGGCGAACCTGCCTTATCGATTATTGATATTCGCGAACATGAAGCCTTCAACCAAGGACGCATCACTGGGGCAGTCTCGATGCCCATGGAGCAGCTCGACCAGATGAAGTCTACACTCCAGCCCGAGCATGATATCTACATCTATGCCGAGTCTGACGATCGAGCGCATGAAGCCGCTCAAATGCTCAGAGCTGCTGGCTTTGAAGCCGTAACTCATATCATGGGCGGTCTGGATGCTTGGCACGAAATTGGCGGCCCGACTGAAGGCGTTCAAGAAGATGCCTCACCCCCAACCGCCGACGCATTTAATGTCATCTCTCGTCTGAAGGAAGACCATGATACCAAGGTGGCAGGTAAGGCGCAGCACGCTAACGACGATTGAGGGAATAGCTGCTGTGTACACACAAGTTTGGAGCGAAGCGAAAACCCTAGAAATCCCCCTCAATCCCCCTTGGAAAGGGGGACTTTAGAGCAAGCTTTCCAAGGGGGTTGGGGGATTTAGATCTGGAAACGGAGCAACAGCCGACTTGTGCATACACCGTAGGAGGGGGATAGGGGATCGAGACAGGGGATACTTTGGATGAAAACAATACCGAACAAAATTGTATTTTTACTTTCGCAGGAGGTCTATTTCTCCCTCTTCACCACATGATTGCCAATCTGACTGACAACGGCTGGGAAATCATCTACCATCGCGCTCACGCACTCCTAGCTGCCCAAGTAGCGGCGCATTGGGAGACTCCAGATGATACAGCTCATCTGGTGGATACGATCGCCGCGATCGCCCATCATGACGATCTAGAGCGCGAATGGCAAGGCGACTGCCTCACTAAAGCCGGGGCACCACTAGACTTCACCTTGGGCGAAAATTTGGAAGTAGCACCCCTGTACGAGCATGTGGAAAATGCCCTCTATCGGGGGCGCTGGGTCGCATTGCTGGTATCCATGCACATGAGCTTTCTAAATGAGGGACGGCGCGGCAAGCTCCCCGAACTCGATGAGTTTTTGGACAAACAAATCGAGCTACAAACTACCTGGCGCAAAGGCTTGAAGCTCAAAAAAGCTGATGTCCAGAAAGCC
>NZ_JANLWO010000746.1:0-8655 GCF_031364565.1 Chamaesiphon sp. OTE_20_metabat_361 | reverse complement strand
GGTGTCTATGGCCGAGTGGAACCACACCGATCCCTTCCCGAACTCGGAGGTGAAACGCTCGCACGGCGACGATAGTTGGGGGGTTGCCCCCTGTCAAAATAGCTCGCTGCCAAGCTTAATATTTAAAAGAGTCGGATACTATTAGTGTTCGGCTCTTTTGATTATATAAATATGAATGCTAAATAGTAGATTTAGTTAAATATACGGTTGTTCAACTCAGTCAAGCATTGAAGCGAGATTTTCCATATCAAGTGATTTCGCCAGCTTTTGAGTTTGGAATTTTTAGTAAGTATCCACTAAAATCTAGTCAACCATTAGGATGACCATTATTAGTAGTTGGCGATTTCAATACTAGCGATCTTGATCGTAATTATCACTTACTGAGTCGCTCTTTGAATAATGCTTTTCAGATAGCAGGATGGGGAATGGGAATGACATTTCCGATCGCACCACCAGTGGCAATTCCGCTGGTGAGAATCGACCATATTTTCTATTCTAATCACTGGCACGCTCGTTCTGCTTGGACGAAGGCGGGTATTGGTTCCGACCATCAATATCTCGTCGCCGATTTGCAATTAAAGTAGCAATAATTAGCTAAGCTTTTAGGGCGATGGGAACGCTAAAATACATCAGCGGGATCGGCAGCGCGAAGTTTGTTTGACGCGATTGCGGCGGAAATCAGACACATGGCAAGAGTTAAAATAAACACTGTTATAGCTAAATTGAGGGTCATAAGTAGCTCTAGGCGGGTGAGGTTTGTTAACAGTTGATACATGCCCAATGTGACGATAAAACCAGGGATAAAGCCTAAAATCGCGAGGAATATTGCTTCTTGGAAGATGACTGATAGGAGCGATCGATTGGAGTAGCCGATGGCTTTGAGGGTGGCGTATTCGGCCAAATGGTCGCTGACATCGCTGTAGAGGACTTGATAAACGATCGCGACACCAACTATGAAACCCATCATTGCGCCAAAATTAAAGATCGTACTGCTAGGGTTGGCATCTTGAAATTGTAATTCTTTGGCTTGTAGCTCTTGATGGGTGAGTGCTTTAATGCCAGGAACGTTTTGCTCGATTCCCCGTTTGAGGGCGATGAGATCGGTACCGGGTTTAACGCGAATGATGCCGAGTGATACCTGTTGGAGCGATTCACTGCCAAATAGCTCGGCGAAGGTGCGATCGCTGGTAATCAGATTGCCTTCACTGAGAAAGAAGGAGCAGCCGAGACTAAATAAACCATTCACAACCAAGCGTTGATTATTTAACATCGCGGTAGTTGTCGGTTTGGACGCTAACTGGGCGGGAATCGGCCCTAATTCGGCGCGAGATAATCGATCGAATAAAACGGTAAATGGTTCGCGGAGTTTGGATTGTTGGCGATTGACTTCTGGCAGATCGAAGATTTGGAGTTGAGGATTGTAGGCAAATACCCGCGTATCGTAAGAAATTGTTTTTTTATTTAATGCCCAGACACCACGCCGCATGTATAGTGGCTCGGCAGTAACGATCCCATCAAATGCAGCGGCTTGATAGAGGCGAGTGCGATCGAAAGTATCGGCACCAATAAATAGCGCATCGGGATTTATTAAAAATAAGTCGCCTTGTAGATGTTTGGGTAATAAGATTGCGCCGCCAGCAAATAAATTGACGAATCCTAACTGCATGAAAATCAACACGTTAGCAAAAGCAATTCCGCCCATAGCAACGCTGGTGCGGACTCTTTGGTGAGCTAATTGTGCCCATGCTAGGGGAACGCGGCGGGAAAAAAGGTTGTTCATGACTTTGAAGGTAGGCGCACGCGCACTTGGAGATTTGTCAGCTTGGCAACTTTAGTTGTATCCTGGGGCGCAATTTTAATTTTAACGGCGACAATTCTGCTGTCCTTGTCAGTAGCTGGATTATTACCACTAGCCTCTTGGCTTTGTTTGCGCCCCACTTGTAAGCCAATTTGGGCAACGGTGCCTTGGAGCGATCCGGCAAAGCTATTGTATTCGCTGGTAACTACGGCGGGTTGTCCCTGGTAAATGCGATTGATATCGATTTCAGCAACTTCGGCAATGACGTACATATTCGTGGTTTGAGCTAGTTCGACGATGCCCTGAGCGGTGTTTACCTGCTCGCCGACGCGGGTATTAATTTTGAGAATTTGACCGTCTACAGGGACGCGGACTTCCGAATCACGCAGGGCGGCTTGTTTTTGCTCGACGGCGATTTTGGCTTTGTCGAGTTGGGCTTGCGCGATTCGCACGTCGGTGGGGCGAACTTCGCGCAACTCGGCTAATTTTGCCTGCTCCTGTTGGATCTCCGCCGTGAGTGTGTGAATGACGCGGTTTAATTCGGCTTGCTTTTCCTTGACTGTCTGGCGAACGGTGGCTAATTCGGTGCTAATCCGTCCCGATTGGGATTGGATTTCTAGCTTTTTCTCTTGGAGAGTGGCGGTGGCGGCGGCTAATTCTTCGGTGGCTTTGTCTAATTGGGTTTTGGTGTCGATTTGGCGTTCTTGGAGTAATGCTTGGGCGGAGGTAAATTCTTCTTGGGCTTTGTCTAGCTGAGATTTGCTAATGCCCCCAGAACGATAGAGGGTGAGCTTGCGCTGATATTCCGTCCGCGCGTTGGTGAATTTGGCACGTAAGCCGAGGGTATTGTAACCCGATCGATCGAACTGACTGCGGCGGCGATATTCCGCCTCAGCATTGGCTAATTTGGCGCGGGCTGTCAATAAGCCTAACCCCGCTTTCGTCGAGCTAGCTTGGCGCAGATCGTTGGCTAAGGCGTTTTGCAATTGCGCTTGGGCACTATTGAGGACGGCTTGTTGCTGTTGGCGCGCGCTCGTCAGTTGCGCTTGGAGCCGGGAGATCGCCGCAGTTTGGGCGACAATTTGCGAATTTTTGAAACCACCTTGAACGATCTTCGAGAGTTCGAGTTCGCGCAGTTTGACATCTGCTAGGGCATCCCGTAAGTCAGCTTGTTTGCGATCGATCCCTTGTAAAATAGCAATGATTCGATCGCGCTTGACAAAATCACCTTCTTTAATCAAGATCCGATCGACTCGACTATCTTGAGCATTCGCCACCGAGAGCTTAATCACTTCACCTTCAGGCTGAATCCGTCCCAATGCCACTACCGCATTCGGTTTGGCAGGGATAACTGGCTGGGGACTTTGTTGGGCGATGCCTGACGTGCAGCCACCCAGCAGTACCACTAGTCCACAAATTGTCAGCGCGAAATCGGGTTTCATGCCTTGAGGATTACTGATGTTGTCGATCTTATACTACTTGCGAATGGACGCGATTAGTTATGACGGTCGTCATATGCTAGGGGGTAGGGGATAGGGGATAGGGGATAGGGGATAGGGAATAGGTAAGAGGTAAGAGGTAAGAGGTAAGAGGTAAGAGGTAAGAGGTAAGAGGTAAGAGAAAGCAGCGAACGCCGCTTCCTACAAATCGAACCTTACGCAGGAGAGTTTGAGAGGCGGCGATTTGCGCTCCTCGGGTTCCCCGAGGGTTTAGCAAATCAAGACAGCATCCCGCCTTTCAACGGGGGGTCTGGGGGTACCGACCCCCAGATCCGGGTTCTGCCTCCGCTAGTAAATCCGCAGCTAACTAGTATCTATTATTTGCCGCTTCGCTTTAAACACTCCTTATGGTAATGGCAGGGATACAGGGAAAAACAACAGGATCGATCGTAAAAGTAGCCAACTGAAATCTTAAATGTCGCCAGATTGCCGACAAGCCCGATCCGCAGGGACTGAATATGGATAAAATATAAATAGATTGAGTCCTCAGCCAGAGAGCGGAACTAATCGGCGACCATTGCCAGATCTCATCACGATCGCAAGTCTTGAGATTTTCTAGATTAGTTGTGAGCCGATCGCTGGTTGGGATCTGCGATCGTTATCCCCTCATGACTACGAATAATCTGTGTTTGTCCTTAACGGTTATGAATATCTCCTCGGCTTCATCCTGACATGTAGCCTGGTGCCGATATTAGCACTATCAGCATCGAAATTACTGCGTCCCAGCGGTGGTGGCCCAGAACGCCGCACGACCTACGAATCGGGGATGGAACCGATCGGCGGTGCCTGGATTCAGTTTAATATTCGGTACTATATGTTTGCCCTAGTCTTCGTTGTCTTTGACGTAGAGACGGTATTCCTGTACCCGTGGGCAGTCGCATTTAGTCAACTAGGTTTGCTAGCTTTTATTGAAGCGCTTATTTTTATCACAATTCTTGTAATCGCCCTAGTTTATGCTTGGCGCAAAGGAGCCTTAGAATGGTCATGACCCCCAATGATATCAATAATTTAGAGCGGATCTCCAATCCGATCGAGCGTCCGCAAGTAACTACCGATTTGTCAGAAAATGTGATCCTGACGACGGTAGACGATCTCTACAACTGGTCGCGGTTATCGAGCCTGTGGCCGTTGTTATTTGGTACCGCCTGCTGTTTTATCGAAATGGCCGCAATGATCGGTTCTAGATTTGATTTCGATCGGTTTGGACTGATTCCTCGTGCGAGTACCCGTCAGGCAGATTTGTTGATTACTGCTGGTACGATCACGATGAAGATGGCTCCAGCCTTGGTACGTCTCTACGAGCAAATGCCCGAACCCAAGTATGTAATTGCGATGGGTGCATGTACGATCACGGGCGGGATGTTTAGTGCCGACTCGCCGACTGCGGTACGCGGTGTCGATAAACTCATCCCCGTCGATATTTATCTCCCCGGTTGTCCGCCGCGTCCCGAAGCGGTAATGGATGCCATCATCAAGCTGCGGAAAAAAATCGCTAACGAGTCAATGCAAGAGCGGAGTCTGCTCAATCAAACTCACCGTTACTACAGTACGACACATAACATGAAAGTCGTACCACCCATCTTGACCGGAGCATATCTCCAGACGGGTAAACACGACAGTCCCCCAGCCGAAATCGCTGCCGCAATGGGAATGCCAGTACCGCCCGCATTAGTTAATGCTCAAAAACAGGAGGTCGAACGTGGCTGAGGAAGAAACCAAGGAAACGGCGGAAATAACGCCAGCCGCAGCCCCGATCGTCCCAGCGGGTAAAGTCTCCCAATGGTTGACCCAGAACGGCTTTGTAGACCATACAGAGCTGGCGATCGACGCCCAAGGTGTCGAAATCATCCGCGTTGAAGCTCAGTTCTTGTTACCTGTAGCGACGGCTCTATATGCCTATGGGTTTAATTTTATGCAGTGTCAGGGCGGCTATGATGCTGGCCCTGGCGATGAACTGGTGAGTTTTTATCACTTAATTAAGATGAGTGATAATGCCGTCAAACCCGAGGAAGTCCGCGTCAAAGTATTTTTATCTCGCGAAAATCCAGTCGTACCCTCGGTATATTGGATTTGGCGAACTGCCGACTGGCAAGAGCGGGAAACATACGATATGTACGGGATTGTTTATCAGGGACATCCGAATCTCAAGCGGCTATTGATGCCAGAAGATTGGGTCGGTTATCCCCTCCGCAAGGATTATGTTTCGCCTGATTTTTATGAGTTGCAAGACGCTCATTAAATAAGTTGGTTTTCCTCGCTATGAAGCGGGGATTTTTTTAATATCTCGCTCGATTATTGTATTATTCGTGCGCTTTTCCCTCGATTGCAATCAAAGCATAGAGTCGATTATCAGATCGGGGCAAAAATTTTCAGAAGTAGAAATAATTGAATTAGCCGATCGGGTGTTAGCCATTTTAACCTATCTCCATCAACAACATCCGCCAGTCATCCACCGCGATCTCAAGCCGAGTAATATCCTCTTGGGCGATCGTTCTGGTAATAGTATCGGGGAAGTGTATCTAGTAGATTTTGGTTCGGTACAGACGATTGCCAGTAAGGATGGTGGGACGATTACGATCGTGGGGAGCTATGGTTATATTCCCCTCGAACAATTTGGCGGTCAAACTACGACGGCTTCGGACTTATATAGTTTGGGGATGACAATTATTTATCTCCTGACGGGGACTCATCCGGCGGAGTTAGCACAGGTTAATGGACGGGTCAAATTTCAGTCTACAATTAGCAAGCGATTCGATCGGTGGTTGGCACAGATGACTGAACCGCACCTCGACAAAAGATTTGAGTCAGCACAATTAGCACAGACAGCACTGGCAGGTCGGGATGGTAGTTGTGGAGATTTTGGATATATCGAGCCGGAAAATAACATCAGAGCGATATGCCATCGGGCAAGATCTATCTCAAGCCGAACTGGGATGGTTGGGACAGGAATTAAGTAATTTCCTAGATCTGGAGTTGCAGATAATTTATCCGACCCCTCAAGTGCCAGCAGCCCCAGCAGCCGTATCGGAAGTATCAGACGATTGGGTGTAAGAGCCTGACGATAGCTATCAAAATGTCGTGTCAGGATCGCCGCTGGGGAATAGAGATAGTTAGTAACTCTTAACAAAAAACCACTGCCGAGCCAGTCTAGACTTGGTAAAATGCACTTATGGCAGCAATTCTCTACAAGAAAGGTTGCGCCAATGAGATGTCTAAGCTCTTGCTTGAGCCGAAGCTTGCGAGTCGCCTTACACGACGATCGCAATATGAATGAATTATAAATAAAATCACTATGGTAAATTCCCCTACAAAACCATCATTTGACGAAATCAGACCGGGGATCAAACGCCCCGCCAAAGAGACTCTCCTCACTCCTCGGTTCTACACTACCGACTTTGAAGAGATGGCAAAGATGGATCTCTCTGTCAATGAAGATGAGTTGCGTGCGATTATCGAAGAAATGCGGGTTGACTATAACCGCAACCACTTCGTCAGAGATGAAAGATTCGAGCGCTCTTGGGACGATCTCCCAGCCCAAACCCGTCAGATATTCATCGAATTTCTCGAAAGCTCTTGCACTTCCGAATTTTCTGGGTTCCTGCTCTACAAAGAACTCAGTCGGAAGCTCAAGCACAAGAATCCGTTGCTAGCCGAAGGTTTTAACCTGCTATCGCGGGATGAAGCGCGTCATGCTGGCTTTCTCAATAAGGCGATGTCTGACTTTGGACTCTCGCTAGATTTGGGCTTTCTCACTCAGACTCACAACTACACTTTCTTCAAGCCCAAATTTATCTTCTACTCAGTCTACCTATCTGAGAAGATTGGGTACTGGCGATATATTAAGATTTTCCAGCATTTAGAAGCCAATCCCGAAAATCGGATCTACCCGATCTTCCACTTCTTTGATAACTGGTGCCAAGATGAGAACCGTCACGGTGATTTCTTCGATGCCCTGATGCGTGCCCAACCCCAGCTTCTCAATGATTTCAGAGCAAAACTCTGGTGTCGGTTCTTCCTGCTGGCGGTATTTGCGACGATGTATCTTCGCGACAGAGAAAGCAAATTCTATGGCATGTTGGGGATGAATAGCCGTGACTTTGATATCGAAGTCATCCAAGAAACTAATAAAACTGCGGGACGAGTATTCCCGATTATTTTAGATGTCGATCGTCCAGAGTTTTTCCAAACTTTAGACAAGTGTGCCGCAGACTATCTAAAGTTAGTAGCATCGGCACAATCCACCGCACCTAAGTGGTTGAAAAAGATTCAGAATCTACCGACGATCGCATCGATGGGTGTAAAATTACTCCGCTTGTATCTGATGAAACCGATCGACATGACTAAGCAAGCAGGTGTCGTTCGCTAGACATTTTGAATTAGATTAAATTCTCTGAGTTAATGGTTCTGTCATGACAGAACCATTTTTTTAAGCGTATACCTATTTAACTCGATCGAAGCACTGCTCTGCGATCGGAGCGGACTCAGCTGTAAATTATCCGCACTGGGAGTGCCAAATTATCGAACTAATTGCAGTAAATCGCTGTCTGACCGAACTTTTTTGACTCCTGGCGGTGGGGAAAATTTAAAAGTTTGCTTGCTAGGATTGGTGGTAGTTGTATGCGTCATAATTTTTTCGACTATTTTCATATCGCCAACTTCCGTAGTACTAGTAAATTCAATTTGTTTGAGGATTCCGGTTACTGGTTGAATTAATCCAGTAAAACTAATTTTACTGACTTTATTATCGGTGGTATAAACCTGTAAACTTTGACCGTCAACTTGACGAGTATTTCCTTGTAAATTAGCCATTAACTCGGCAGGAATCGATTTAAACGGATCGCGACCAGCAGCGATATCGGTAATAACTGTCTTGCGTCCAGCTTCAGGCGCACTTACAAAGAAAACGGTAGAGAGTCCGACGAGTAGTGAATAAGGTTGCGGCTTAAACTCTGAGAAAGTAGTTTGTGAATATTGGCGTTTGTCGGGACGATAGATCCAGACATTTTGACCGTCACAAACGATCGTGTAGGCAGTTTTAGTTGGCGACCCCGATCGAGATAAAATTAATTCCGAGCGGAATCGATCGTCGGTTTGGGCGATCGTTTTGACAGTGGCATTAATTTGGACGGGAGTGGTATTCTTGCCTTGAGGCTGAATTGTCATCACTACTTGCGATTCGGTCTGAGCGCGATTGCCTTGCCAAAATATGCCGATGGCTTTAGTTAATAATTTGAGATCTGGGGTGGTAGCTGTCGGTCGTGCTGATGGCGTAGTTGGAGCGGGGATGGAGTTCGGGGTTAGGGTTGGTCTTGGGGTGGTAGTTGGTGTTGAGTTTGGTGTGGGTGGTAATTTCGGGGT
>NZ_JANLWO010000728.1:0-13319 GCF_031364565.1 Chamaesiphon sp. OTE_20_metabat_361 | reverse complement strand
AAATAATATTTAGCTTTTGCCACTACTTATACAGAATATCTGCAAAAGATTGCCACCTTCATCCGTGGTTACACGGAAGAATATCTCTTTTATAAAATCTCACAAGGCATGATAGATTTAGATCGTTAATTGTAGCGATCGCGATCGCTTACATTGCAGATTTTGGGAGATCTGTGCCTATTTCCAGGTACTACCGACGACATATCGATCGGGTGCCAGATTCAACTCACGCTAGCGATACGCGATCGGGGACTGATAAACTGACACAAAAAAGCGAGGGATCGATCGAGATTGTCGATCGATACCTCGCGCTGTTTTTAAAAACTATTTGGTTTTGGCTTGGGATTTGGCTTGCTCTAGGGTAATCTCTTTGAGCGTCTGATAAGAGTTGGCGTTTGCCGAACCTTCGATCGCTTTGACGGCGAGATCTTGGACTTGCTTGAGAGCTGCTGCTAGTTGAGTAGAGAGGCTATTGAGGCGCTCTTCTTGATTGAGGATTGTTTCTTGGAGAGAGTCGATATTGCCTTCATAGAAACGTTTTTGACCTTCGACTTCTTTGGCATATAGATCGGATTTAATTTTCGCTTGGTAACTGGCAATTCCTTTACCTTCACCTTTAGCTTTCTCAATTGCTTTTTCTTTGTCTTGAACGAAAGCAGCAACTTTATCTTTAGCTTCATTAAAGAGCTTCTCACGCTCTGCTAAGGCTAGTTCTCGCTCTGCCCAAGTTTTTTCTTGGATTTCTTTGGCTTCGGCTAGTTCGTAATATAAAGCTGCTTGCTGCTGCTCGTATTGCTCGCGATCGAGTTTGCGTTGTAGTTCTAAGTTATATTTATATTCTTGAATTTCCCGCTGGCTATTTTTGCGATCGAGTTCGATTTTCTCTTTGACAGTGATGCCGTTGAGTTCTTGCTCCTTGCTCCAGGCTTTAGCGAGGTTCTGCACCTCTTGATGAGCGGCTTCTTGGCGCTGTCTCAACTCTTCTCCAAAAGCTTTGGAGCTAGTTTCATAGTTCTCAATTAGTGTCTCAAAGGTGTCTTCATCGACGGTGAGACTATGCAGTGTTTGCAAGTCGGTAATCTCGACGGTGACACCTTCTCGAATGTCGGCTAATTTAGCCGCTTCGGTGGTGAGCTTTTCGGATAATTCGCTCACAGCGGCACCAAAACCGAGCTGGAGGCTATCCAAACTCGCGATCGTGTTGTTCACCTTATCTTGAGTCGAGGATACGTTCATGATGGCTTTGGGTTCGTCTTTGACTACTTTGGCTGCGGGGGTGAATACAGGGGCTGTCGCGGCTTGCTTTTGAATATTTTTCACTTCGGCTTCGAGAGTCTTTTTCTCTTCGGCAAGTTGGTTGTATGCCGTGAGAATTTCTGCTTTGGTACTTTTATCTGTTGGTTTTGGTGGCATAAATTTTTTGGGGGAGTTGGGAGTTGGGGGATGGGGGATGGGAGTTGGGAGATGGGAGTTGGGAGTTGGGGGATGGGAGTTGGGAGACGAGGGGACTAGGGGACGGGGAGATTAGAAATTGTTCTTTTACCTTTTACCCTTTACCTTTACCCTTTACCCCTCCCAACTCCCATCTCCTCACTCCCACCTCATAAATTAATTTTTCTCGCTAATTTTGGCGGAGGTTTCAAATGCTTTCATTGCTAATGATTGTGCCTGATTCATCACTGTTTGTAGCTGCTCGGAGATCGAGAGAATTTGAGCATTCTGGCGTTCGATGACGCGTTCTAATGACTGCATCTTCATTTCAAAGCCTTGCTTGGTGCCTTCCCATTCTTTCTCGGCTAGATCGGCTTTGACTTTAGCATCGCTACTTGTTTCTTTAATTGCTTCTTCGCGAGCTTTTTTAACTGCTTCTTCAAGCTCAGCAGGGAAGGCAACAACTTTAGCCGCATTCTCGTCGGCTAGCTTTTGATTATCTTTCAAGAATTTTTCGCGCTCTTTCCATTGCTTCTGTTGCTCGCGATCTTGAGACTGGAGATCTTTTTCTTGATTGCGCTTGGTTTCAGTATATGTGTCTGTCTGGATCTGGCGATCGCGAATAACTTTGTACTGAACTTCGTCTTGCTCTTTTTGACGTTCTCTGGTTATGACTGTGAGAGTTTCTGCTTGCTGCTCGGTATAATCGCGATCGGTTCTTTCCCACTGAGTTCGCAGGTTAACTTGCTCTTTTTCGAGATTTTCGCGATCGGTTGCCAGTTTTTGTTCGATCGTTTTGAGGCTTTGTTGATGCTCTTGGGTAATAATATATAAAGCGTCGGCAACTACGCGTACTTGCTGAAGTTCGGCGCGATGCTGGGTTTCAATCTCGATCGATTGTTTGACAACGTTGAGTTTTTCAACTTCGACAGTCAGCCGATCTGATAGTCCATTGATAATACTCCCAAATTCTAGCTGTAAGTCTGCCATCCCCTTGACGATCGTGTCAACGGTATAACTAGCCGCTTGGGTAACAATTTCTTTGTTCTTGGCTAGTTGCGCTTCTTCTTCTTTGGTAGCAACTTTAGAACCCGGTCGATATTGCTCTGCTAGAATACGATCTAGTTCTGTGAGGATCTGAGTCTTACTATCTTTTACTACTGCCATAATTTAGATGCCTTAAGGATAACAACGCAGGAAAACTACTCTGTGTGCGATGCCGCAGAGTTGGGGATTATCTCAATCGCCTATTAATTGTGCCCAAATATCTACTGTAATTAACCTAAATGCACGCCGATTATTTGCCGATCGACATTGAGGGCTGTCATTACTTTAATAGTACTATTGTACCTTACAAGTGTTTTACTGTCAATACTTTATAGGAAATTTGTACTAAGTCAACTCGATCGACCGTTAAAATCTAGCTTAAAAATTAACTTTAAGATTGGAAATTCACTACATGTCAACACAAACGCCCATTACCGATCGTTCCGACATCAATTTAACCGATCCACAATATTATCTGAGCCGAGAATTGACTTGGCTAGAATTTAACGCTCGTGTTTTACATGAAGCAATGGACGAGCGGACACCATTAATCGAACGCCTAAAATTCATGGGAATTTTTAGCTCGAACCTCGATGAATTCTTTATGGTAAGAATTGCCGCCATCAAACAACAAATTGAGGCAAAAGTCACTCAATTAACCATAGATGGACGAACGCCCAACGAACAACTAGCAGTAGTAAGCGATCGCGTCCAGCAGCTAATTACCAGACAGCATCAGCATTTTGAGACAGTCTTGCGTCCGGCAATGATTCAGCAGGAGATTTACCTGCTGGATTATTTTGACTTAAATCAAGAACAATGTAATTATCTCCAAAGCTATTTTGAAGAGCAAATCTTTCCAGTTCTGACACCATTGGCTGTAGATCCGGGACATCCATTTCCCTACATCTCAAATTTGAGTTTAAACCTAGCGGTAGCGATTAAACATCCCGATACTGGTGAAGAATTATTTGCCAGAGTCAAAGTGCCACAAGTGTTACCGCGATTTATTAAGTTACCCGTCGAATTACAACAGATCGATCGTACCCACCCCCTGCAATTCGTCCGCGAAGGCACCACCACCGAGCAGCGCGAACCAGCCCAAACTTGGACGGGCATTTCCCTCGAACAACTGATCGCGCACAACTTAGAATCCCTTTTTCCAGGGATGAATATTCAAGATTGTTATACATTCCGAGTAACGCGTAATGCCGATATCAGCGTCGCTGAAGATGAAGCTGAAGATTTACTCCAAGCGATCGAGCATGGCTTGCGGAAGCGGCGTAAAGGTGGCTCTACAGTGCGAATCGAGATCGACTCGACAATGCCAATTCAGATCCGTCAGATGCTGCAAGAGGAGCTAGAAGTCACTGAGCAAGATCTGTATGAAGTAAATGGGATGTTGGGATTGGGAGATCTGATGTCTTTTTTAGCATTACCCGTCCCCGAACTTAAAGATCCACCGTGGAATCCGGTGATTCCAGCTTATTTACGACGGATGAAAGTAACTGAAGATAGCAGTAACTTTTTTAAATTAATTGCTGAGAAAGATTTTCTCGTTCATCATCCCTATCAGTCCTTTTCAGAAACGGTAGAACGGTTTATTACCTGTGCGGCGAACGATGCGAAGGTATTGGCAATTAAGATGACGCTCTATCGGACAACTGGAGATTCACATATTCTCAAAGCGTTGATTAAAGCCGCTGAAAATGGCAAACAAGTATCGGTACTAATCGAACTAAAAGCCAGATTTGACGAGCAAAATAATATCAATCTCGCCCGCAAACTAGAGCAGGCTGGCGTTCACGTCGTGTATGGATTAGTCGGCTTAAAAACTCACACTAAAGTAGTCTTAGTCGTCCGCCGTGAAGATGAACAAATTCGCCGCTATGTGCATATCGGGACGGGTAATTATAATGCCAAGACATCTAAGCTATATACCGATGTGGGGATGTTTAGTTGTCGTCCCGAGCTTGGGGCGGATCTGACGGATCTGTTCAACTATCTAACTGGTTATTCCCAACAGCGAGCGTATCGCAAATTATTAGTTTCACCCGTAAATTCACGCGAATCATTCGATCGACTAATTCAACAAGAAATCGACCACTGTCAAGCCGGAAGAGCTGGGCGAATCGTCGTCAAGATGAATGCTCTAGTCGATTCAAAAATCATTGCTAATCTCTACCGTGCCTCCCAAGCTGGCGTCTCGATCGATCTGATTATTCGGGGGATGTGTTGTTTGCGTCCTGGAGTACCAGGCGTGAGCGAAAATATTCGCGTCATCAGTATTATCGGTCGTTATTTAGAGCATTCACGAATCTATTATTTCCAAAATGGTGGTGATGCGATCGTCTTAATTGGGAGTGCTGACTGGATGACTCGCAATCTCGACAGGCGTGTAGAAGTCATCACGCCGATCGAAGATCCTGATATCTCTAAAGATCTGCAAGAAATCTTGGGGATTATGTTAGCTGATAACCGTCAAGCGTGGGATATGCAATCCGATGGCAGTTATAAACAACGTCGTCCGCAAATTGGCACTGATGAAGAAAGTACTCAGCAAATCTTGATGGAGATGGCAGGTAATTAATTAATAATTAATAATTGATAATTAATAATTAATTACCTGCCTGTCTTTGCACTATCTAGAAGCTCAATCGATGTGAGGATCGAGATAGTGCAACTGTTCGAGTATTTCGCCTACTAGCCACCGCTGCTCGGCGAGATCGAGATATTTGCCGAAAGTATATAGTGGTAAATAATATCTGCCGTCAGTCTGCATATGCTCTATTTGATAGTAACGCTGCACGGAAGTTTTAAATTGAATACCACCTTGAAAACTCAATCTGCCTGTTGTTTGGCAATGTATATTTTGGATATCTTCCAACTCGATCGTCAAGCTAGAAATTGCGATCCCGCCTAATTTCGTCTGACAGATTGCTTGTCGAGCAACTATTTCTATTTCATGTTGACAGATGACAACGTTACCAAAATGCCATAGTACGCGCATCATCCACGGAGTTACTACGATGCCAAATAGTAACAATGGTAGCCATAACATACTAGGTAAAACGGCTGCGGACATCAGCCACCAGCCAGCCAGCGATAGTGACAACAATAATGTCGCAGTTAGAAAAGTTTTTCGGCTGCTACGCGTTGCCAACCACATCGGCGGAATGACTATTTTCATCGTATCGCCGTGATGTGAAATTTGGGCGATCGGCTGTTTGGGACGATCGACTTTAGCGGCAATTCTGCCATTCAAAGCATCTAAAGCTTGGGCAGCATTGCGATAGCGATCTTCTGGGATCGGCTCTAACAATCTCTCTAACCAATTAGCAAAATCGGGAGAAGTTTTGACTCGGTGGCGAAAATCTATTTTCATCAGTTTGACGGGTAGATCTGCCGGATCTTGTCCAGATTTGAGATAGAGTAATGTCGTCCCCAAGCCATATAAATCCGTCGCTAACACCGCTTGTCCGCGAAATTGTTCGGGAGCCATATAACCATAAGTACCAACGATCGTACTGCCACCTGTAATGGTAAGGTGATAAGTATCGCGCACTGCTCCAAAGTCTACTAAATAAATCTCACCTGACTCGCTCCACAACAAGTTTTGCGGTTTGAGATCGCGATGAATAATGGGTGGTGTGAACGTCTGAAGATAAATTAAAATCTCTAAAATCTGGGTGGCAATGTCCCGCAGATCTTCTTCACTAAACACATGTCCCGACTCCACCCAATCAGTTAAAGTCCGCCCCGGCGCGATCGCTTGCACGAGACAAAAAGCATCTTCTCCAGCGATCTCAGTCTGAAAAGCATCTAAATAATGAGGAATCGCCGGATGATTTAGTTGCGCGAGGACTTTGGCTTCTCTCTCGAATAATTCGAGCGTCTTCCAGTCTCGCATCCCCCGCAAACTCAAGACTTTAATTGCAACTTCAGTTTGAGATCGATCGTCTACAGCACGATAAGTTTTACCACTACCGCCTTCACCTAATAAGTCTAGAAGCTGATAGCTATTTCCCTGCGTCGCAACGATCTGTTTCATTACTTTATCTGTCTATATTATCGAATTAAGGTTCGCATCTAGACGATCTAGATGGTGCTATTTTAATTAACTCCAGCGCATTTATGCCTTGACGATTCTTTTGCAGTGGATTTCCACCATAGCTAATCAATCGATCGGTTATGGGGAAGAAATCTTTTTTAGCAAATACATGTAATGCTGTATCACCATGCTTATTCACAGCTTTAATATCTACTCGATCTCGAACTAGTAAGTCTAGGATATAGAGTGCTAGCGATCGCTGCTGTCGGCAGCCATAAGAGAATTCATCAAGATTGCTAAGCAGATGCAGTGCTGTATTGCCATCTCGATCGACAAGATTGGGGTTAGCACCTTTAGCTAGGAGTAACTTAACGATCTTTGGCGCAGAGCGAGATCGATCGAATGGTGGCGCAGCAGGGCTAGTAAAAGTAGCTGGTGTAAAGCGATCCCCATCGCCATCGTTAGTGGCGGCGTCAATCGCGCTCATTAGGGGAGTTTTACCATCTCCGTCTGGAAAGTTGACTTTAGAATTTCGCGACAGCAACAGTTTGACAGCATCGAAATAATTCTTTGAAATCGCAATGGTGAGCGGAGTTTCGCCTTGATAATTTCGTAGATCGGTTCTCGCTCCATTAGCTAATAAAATATCGATGAGGCTGACCCCGTTATTACGTTCGATCGCTAAGTGCAAAGGTGTATTTCCTTGGCTATCGGTTTGGTTGATATCTAATTTTGTCAACATTAATTGCTGGGCGATCCATGTAGTTTCCGTCTGCTTAAATTTTCCACCGCTATTGGCAAAAGTATGCCAGAGTGAATATTGATTTTCGGTCGTGAGTGGCTGAGGATCGGCATCACGTTCGAGCAGATACTTTACTAATTTGACATCTTGAGATTTTACGGCAGACATTAGCAGCGTCGAACCATCACTACCCTTGAGATTGATATCAGTTTTATAGTCTAATAGATACATGATAATTTGTGTCCGCCGGGCGCAATCTTTGTCGTCGCCACAAGGCATGTTAATCGCTTCATGTATTGGTGCCCAGCTATTACTATTGAGCGTATAAATATTTGCACCATTTTCGAGTAAATATTTGACAATTTCAACTTGTTTATGCTCGATTGCACAGTGCAGTAAGGAACCAGCTCTAGAGGGGGAAACAGCAATATAGCTGCGTCCAGCATTGACAACAGTAGAATTGACACTCACGCCGCGATCGAGATACTGCTGAAGAGATGTTACGTCATTGCGCTCGATCGCATCACAAATATCGCGGGCGGGGAAGCCAAGTCTAGTTGTGAATGCGTATCGATATTCATAAATTAGCGGCACAAATATCGCCAAAATCGTAGCGGCAATCGTGGCACCTCGCCACGGAAAACCAATTTTAGCCCCTCGTTGAATGCGAAACCGATTTGGTTTTTGTAAGGCACTTAGAGCCGCTGCTGCCGATGGAAACCTAGCAGATAAATCTGGCTCCAATATCGTTTCTAGCCAGTCGGCAAAACGATCGGAGATATTCACATGTGCGCGAAAATTTAGCTTTAATCTTGCTTGCGGCAAATCCGCAGGCGATCGATGAGTCAATAGATATAAAATAGTCGCACCCAAGCCATACAAATCACTCGCAGGTACCGCCAAACCCCGAAACTGTTCGGGAGCCATATAGCCAAAGGTACCCGCAACCGTGCTGCCTTTGAGCAGGGTATTATTGTAAACATCCTGCACTGCTCCAAAATCAACGAGAAACACTCGTCCATCATCGTTGCGAATGATATTGTGAGGTTTGAGATCGCGATGAATCAGCGGTGGGGATTGTTGGTGGAGGTACGCCAAAATTTCGAGTAGCTGACTGGCAATATCCCGCACTTCGGCTTCAGTGCCGCGCCAGCCAGATTGCACCCAAGCAGTCAGCGGCTTCCCAGGTGCGAGTTGTTGGACGATATAAAAGGCGCGATTGGTGGGAGTATCGACATGAAAATACTCCAGATAGTTGGGAATCTGAGGATGGTTGAGCTGCGCGAGGACTTTAGCTTCGCGCTCGAAGAGTTCGAGCTGTTTCCAGTCATTGAGGTGGCGCAGGGAGAGGATTTTGATGGCGACGGTGGCTCCATCCTCCAGCCGAATCGCGCTGTAGGTGCTGCCGCTACCACCTTCACCCAAATGTTCGACAAGCTGATAACGTGTATCGACGATCGTCCCTGAAGCGTTGGCAATTTCCATAAAATTCGTCAACTATTACCGCTTGGGTTGTCAAGCTGCTAATCCGATGAGATCGTTGGCGTAGCCTCCCGTAGGCGATCGCATCTCGCCATCACTACTACAATTATCGACAACCCCCACCGGGAGTTTTCCCAGAACATTAACAAAAATTTACAATTCAAATACTAGTAAATCGATCGACGATCGGGAAATTTTGAGATCGTCTGAATAAATCGAAAGAATTTCCCCAATGGGAAGTTATAGCTCTGACAACAGCAGTTAAATTGCTTCGTCAGGAAAAACCTAGCTGGAAAATCGAGCGATGCCAATACACAATATTTATGACAGCAGATTCGATCTGTCTACACACGAGCTTGATAAATATCTCGATAATCTAATGCCTCGATCGAATCCTGGCTTGAAACGCACCCTACTTGAAAGCAATCAGATTGGGATGACTGGTATCCGTCTTGCTAGATTTATTTTGCGTGAATCTAACCGAGTAGATGTCAAGGTTTGTATATCAGAAAATAAAGTTGATTGTTATAGCTTGGTCTTCAATTTAATTGGTTTATCAGAAGATGTGGCTTACTCTCAAACTGTTGTCGCAGTGACGATCGCCGCACATGAAGTCGGGCACGCTCTTCAGCCACAATTCGAGAAAAAACTTATCAGTTTGCTGGGAAAGACCCCGATTCTGTATGTCGGTCGCTTTACTGAACTCATCATATTCATGATAACGCTTATAAAATCTGGTATGTTATCAGATCTTAAAAGAGCAGTTGAGTCTTATTCAATAGCGCAAAAAAAATCTCAAATTCAAAATGAATACATTCAATATCCCGAAATAGATCGAGATCGACAATATCTCAACCAATCTCAACCTCCCAAGCGAAATTATCTCGTTTGGGCGATCGGTGCGATCGTAAAATGTGGTTTTACCTTATTATGTATGCCGCTTTATTGTGCGATGTTGCTAGCTGTTATTATTCTGATACCTCCATCCATCTGCTGCCTGTTTATATGTAGAATGACTATTCTGCTGACTGAAATCGATGCGTCTGTAAGAGCGATGTATATATTGAAACATTACAAGGTTTTGGATGTACGGCAACTGAAGGCAGCACGAAAATTTCTCATAGCTTGTGGGTTCACCTATCTTCGTTATTGTAGCGGTCGATTGTAATCCCATTTTCCTCAGAAAATCAAATAGAGTCGCTACATGTCGTCTACTCACATCTTGCACCAATGCCTAAATACTATTACTAAGCGTAGATCTAGGGTAACTACCAATATTTTTATACTGGTGCAAGATCTGTGTCTACTCTATTTAAATCGGTTTGACATTCGATCGAAACCCAGATGGTTAGAATAATCTAATTATTAATTAGGCATTGCCGATTTGGAGGATGATTTGCCTGTGAAATTTAGGGCAATTCATGAATTGCCCCTACTCTAAATTTCGCAACATTGCTCGATCGATTGCATCATACACCGATTCAGTAACGCCATTAATTATTTCCCTGCATCCCAGGTAGTAGCGGCATCGGTAACTGCTTGCTCGACTGTTTTTTCGCCAGACATTGCCGCTTGGAGATTTTCATAGATAGCTTTTTTCAGGACATCAAGATTTTTCAATGGAGGAATTAAGATCTCTGATTGTGATAACTGCTCGGCACTAATCAATTTACCGCGATCGAGTGCCGATTTATCATCCCCGCTTTCTAATTTAGTCTTATAATCAGCCACTGCTTTGATATTAGAAGGTAGCGTATCTGAGGCTTGAGCGAAGGCTAATTGATTGGTGGCATTAGTGATAAATAAGGCAAATTTAACGGCGGCGTCGGGCATCTTGGTGGTGCGGGGAACAACCAGATTCATCACCGCGACGCCTTTCTTGCCAGTTTGCCCGGTAATTTGGGGCGCGACAGCCGAGACTTTGGCGATTTGGGGGGCATTTTGAGCGATCGAATTAATGAATGGCGCTCCGGCTGAGAGCATCGCAGTTTCGCCAGCTTGATAGAGTTGAATCCCTTGTTTGTGCCCCTGAGTCAGGGCTTCCTTGGGCAGCAAGCCTTGTTTGTAGAGATCCACCCAATATTGAAAGGCGGCCTTGCCAGCCGGGGTATTAAAGGCAGCTTTGCCCTGTTTGTCGGTTAGTTGAGCGCCCATCTGGATCATCGATTCGAGGACATCGTTACTATCTTCGGGAACAAAGGTAGTGAAGAAGGCATATTTACCAGTCTTTTCTTTGATTTGCTTGGCAACTTGCGCCAGCTCTTGATAAGTAGTCGGCGGTTTAGGGACACCAGCTTTAGTAAATAGTTCTTGGTTATAGATAGTCACATTTGTCGTCAGATACCAGGGCAAACTAAAAGCTTTACCATCCAAGGTGCCAGCTTGCCAGATGCTCGGTAGGTACTCTTTATTTTCACCCTTAGTCAGAACGGGATCGAGGTTCAACCAGGCATTCCTAGCCGCCAGTTGAATCGCAAAATCGGGATTGAGATTGACAACATCCGGTGCCGTTTTAGCACCCATCGCCGCTTGAATCTTGCCCTGCATTGCACCCCAGGGAATGTCTACCCAATGGACTTTGATACTAGGGTTAGCCGCCTCAAATTTACCGATCGCGTCCTTAAAATAATCATTAAACTTGGGCTGAAGCTCCATCGTCCAAAATTCTAATTGTGGGGTTTGGGTGGGCGATTTGAGACAACTCACCACGCCAGTTAGGAGCAATCCCAACAAACCACAAACCACAAACCGACGTAACTTAGCAATCTCAAACATTAACCTTAGCACCCTGCGATCGACATCAAGATATTATCAGCGATTGGGACGCTCGATCGGCTAAAATCGACGATTTTGACTGTAGTGCATTTATCTGTTCTCAAATGTAGACTACGTTACAATTCGTAAGTTAGCGTCCATGACTATCCCTCCAAAACATCATGACAGTTGCCTACCCTCGGAAATTTAACAATAGCCTTAGTGCCAGAGAGATCTTAGAGCGTGTTGTCAGCGATCGCGAAATTCACCTCATCACTCTCAATCGCTACCGCTACAACGAACAACGCAGTTGCAAAGATCTCACCGAATTAATCCAACAGCTCAATGGCAATCCTCCCGAATTGATTCGGGATCTGTCCCATCATATTAACGATGAATCCCGCCATGCGATGTGGCTCACCGATTTGCTCCTCGATCTCGGCGGCCCTCTCGATACCCCACCTGGAGTATCATATATCGATGAGTTCGAGCGGTTGATCGATCGAGAAACTTACACCACCCCCGAAGATGCCGTCATTGCTGCACTTGCGGCGATTAACATCACCGAAAAACGCGGTTGTGAATTCTTCTCCGCTCACATTCACGCGCTCAAAGCCGCACCCCAAACCGCCGAAAATATCCAGATCCGCGAAACGATCGAGAAAATCTTCCCCGAAGAAACCGGGCACGTCCGCTGGGGCAACCGCCAACTCGCAAAGATTGCCGCTCAAAGTCCCGCACACCGCCAAAAAGTCGAAGTAGCCAAACGCAAGTTCGTCGCGATCGAGCAAGCAGCCTTTGAATCTGGTATGGATATCATGTTCGGTGCCGAACTCCGCCGCGTCGGTAACTTGATGGATGTCGTTAACACCCTTCCCCTCTGGGAACGCCCTCAATATCTGATGGCGCGTCTACCCGAAACCATCCTCGATCCCGAACTCCAAAAAGTTCGCATCACCGCCGCTCAAAAAGCCTGGAGTCGCGATCCTCAAGCTTTTGTGACGCAATTTATTCCGATGTTTTTAAGTAATTCGGTGAAGTAGATGGGAGATGGGAGATGGGGGTGGTAGGTTGGGTTGAGCCAAGGCGAAACCCAACAGCATCGATGTCAATGACTGGTGTGTATCATCCATTAAATCTAGACTAGATTTAACGAAACATGGCTTGATGGTGTTGACGACGATCGAGAGTGAAGCCGCAACACTCGCGGCAAGAAGTCTTATCGAGAGATCGGGAGGCGAACGAACTATAATCGATTTAATCTCGACGATTATTGTTTACAAGTTTGGTAATCTAACTAGAGAAGAGATGGATGCGATACCTCCTTTTCAAACAGCCTCTTATGCCCAAGCTTTAAATGTCAACGAAATTGGTAATTTTTGTTACCCGTTTCCTGTTCTTACTTCATCCCAACCTTCTTCCCCTTCATAAGAAATCCAATCGCTCCAACTCCCTGGATACAACTTAGCGCCACTAATGCCAGCTAGTTCTAGCGAAAATAAATTCACGCAAGCTGTCACCCCCGAACCGCAGTAGACGATCGGCTCTATATTCTGCGAAATTGCCGTCCAACGCTGTTGTTGCTCCGCAATAGTTAAAGCAAACCCGTCTGGCGTAGAGACACCTTGCCAGGGATAATTGATGGCACTGGGGATATGTCCGGCAACTGGATCGATCGGTTCGGTTTTACCTAAATAGCGATCGGCTTCGCGGGAGTCGATGAGCAGATGTGCGGGTGAGTTTTGAATGGCTCTGACTCGACCGATATCTTCGATCCAATCTGACTGGATCTGCGGCTGAAAGTTGCCAGGT
>NZ_JANLWO010000716.1:0-4353 GCF_031364565.1 Chamaesiphon sp. OTE_20_metabat_361 | reverse complement strand
ATTATCTCGCTATTAATTGCTGAAGTTTCGCAAATTGCTAAAGAGAAGTTACAAGCAAACAATCCTAGAGCGGATAAATCTACAACATCAACAACTGTCGAGGATGCTCCAGTTGATGTCAAAGCAGTTACTATTGAGTGAATAGTGAATAGTGATTAGTCATTAGTGATTAGTTAACCTTATTGGCTATTCAGGGAAATTAGTCCGCGTAGGCGGACTTTGCATCACTAGCCACGACTTCAGTCGTAGGCACTCTATAGAAACCCGACTTCTTCAACAAAGAAGTCGGGTTTCTGTTTGAGGTTAATTCTATTCCTAACGATTTCTGGCTGGAATCCGATCTCCTCGCTCCAGCCTGATTTGCAGGCGATTTAAGACCACCCAAACAAGCGCACCACCTCCAACTATCCCGATCGCGATCGAGCCGAGATTGAGGGCATTTTCACCACCGCTGAGCGCCAGAATTGTCATGCCGATCCAAGCGAGGATCGCGATAACGACGATCGCTTGCTTGGCTGTCTGAATATTTTTGTGGGCAGTCCGACAACTGTGACAATGCTCGGTATGACTGTGATAGCGATCGAGCAATTGCTCAGTGGCTAAAGGTGGCTGGAAAACTTGTCCCGGAAAGGGATCGGCATGATAATTATTCAACCACTGCCGATATTCAAACACGAATCGATCGGCTTTTGTCGGGAGATAAAATGCCTGACTAAAATTTTCACTGCCACCACTGTGGGCGAGATAGCGCTCTTGGTGATGCAGGAAAATTTGGTCGTCTTCGAGGATCGCATTATTATTGATATGCGAATACCATTGGGGCGTAGCGCTAATAAAGAATGCGGGCAGTTTGTTAGCAAATTTGAACGGGAATCTGGCAAAAATCCGACACTCACCTTTGCGCGTGGGGGTGGCATAAACTACCGTAATCGTCTCGCCAAACTGCTTGGATGTGAGTTCGTGCCACATCAGGCAGGGCGCGATGAAGGTGGTATCCTGTCTTCCGAGTGTACCCTTTCGCGGCCCCTCCGCCCAAGTGCCCGTAAAGCCAGATTTATCGGATGATACTACTTCCAACTCTACCGGACTAGCATTCGATCGCTTGCCGACGCTATTGTGATGGGTGTAGGGTAAATGGCTCGGATCGAGGACATTTTCGAGCAAAGTTGCCGCATCATAGGGTAAGTCTCGAAACGTATTTAAGACGATCCACCCATCTGTCGGCTTGGCATCTACCATCGGTACTGGCATCAGCGGTACTGGTGTCTGCGCGGCGAGATCTGGCGTGCCGGGATAGACAAATAACAAGCCTTGCGCGACAGTCGTCGGTAGGGATTTGACACAAGCGCGGCGAGAGGTTTCGGCTTTAGCATCGGGTAACTGCTGGGGGATGCGATCGCAAGTACCAGCGCCTGTAAATGCCCAACCGTGATAGGGACATTCGAGTAAACCATCTTCAGCAATTCTCCCTTCTGAGAGTCGCGCTAGCCGATGGGGACAACGATCGTCAAATGCTCGCCACGCCTGAGCTTGAGTGTCCCACCAGAGAACCAAATCGCGATCGAGTAACGTAAATGGTGTCGGTGTAAGTTTATCTAGATCCTCAATGTAAAATACTGGATACCAAGACTCGATCGGATCGAACCGAGTCGGATCGTTGCCACCTGCTGTTGCTGGTACTGATAGTGCTGTTGTCATCGATGTCTTACCCCGTGCGACTCGTTTGCTTTACACTCCTTTACATCTAAGATAACAATCGATCGCAAGTTGCCGCAACCAGACAGAAGTTAGGCAAAAACGCCAATCCGCTATCCCCCAATCGATATAATGCTATTAATCGCGCTTGGAGACACATCGCCCGATTCACCCAACCAATCCGAAATTATCAATTATTAGTTATCCATTATCAATTAATTTAACGCACCATCTATGGATACCAAAGCATTTAAAAGATCGCTCAACCAATCAGAAAACTACCACCGCAAAGGATTCGGACATCAAGCCGAGGTAGAGGTGGTCTTAAAATCAGAATATGAAAGCGATTTAATTAAAGAGATTCGCGATCGCAACTATACCCTGACTCGCGGCGATGTCACGATTCGATTGGCAAAATCTTTTGGCTTTTGTTGGGGAGTAGAGAGAGCGGTAGCGATTGCCTATGAAACGCGCCAGCACTTCCCCACCGAGCAGATTTGGATCACCAATGAAATCATTCACAATCCTTCTGTCAATCAACGATTGCGGGAGATGAAAGTGAACTTCATTGAGGTTGAAAATGGCTTAAAAAATTTCGATAAGATCGATCGGGGCGACGTCGTAATTCTCCCTGCTTTTGGTGCTAGCGTCCAAGAAATGCAACTGCTAAACGATAAGGGCTGTACGATCGTCGATACGACTTGTCCCTGGGTATCTAAGGTCTGGAATACGATCGAGAAGCACAAGAAAAGAGATTATACCTCGATTATTCACGGTCAATACAAGCATGAAGAGACTGTCGCCACTAGTTCATTTGCCGACAAGTATTTAGTTGTCTTAAATATGGATCAGGCAAATTATGTTGCCGATTATATTTTAAATAATGGTGACTCGCCGGAAGAAAAATTGCAGCGCCGAACTGAATTTCTGGAGAAATTTAGCAAGGCTTATTCAGTAGGATTCGACCCAGACCTAGATCTCGAAAAAGTAGGGATTGCCAATCAAACCACGATGCTCAAAACCGAAACTGAAGCGATCGGGAAATTGTTCGAGCGGACGATGATGAAAAAATATAGTACTGCTGAATTAAACGACCACTTCCAAAGCTTCAATACTATCTGCGATGCCACCCAAGAGCGTCAGGACGCCATGTTCGAGCTAGTGGACGAGCCGATCGACCTGATGCTAGTCATCGGCGGCTACAACTCATCTAACACCACTCACCTCCAAGAAATCTCGATCGAACATCAGATTCCTTCGTATCATATCGATAGTGAGTTCCGTATTTTGGCTGATAATCAGATCGAACATAAACCACTATTAAAAGATTTGGAAATTACCAAAAATTGGTTGCCACCCGGAAAGATTGTCGTTGGCATTACATCAGGAGCTTCTACTCCCGATAAAGTAGTCGAAGCCGCGATCGAACGAATTTTTGCGACAAAAAGCGGACAGACACTGGCGCTGGCACTCCCGTCTTAAGTAGATCGACTTACTGGTGCCAAATTTTGCTGGCGGGTACTTAAAAGATCGGTAGCAAAATCAGATTTAAATCTGAGTAAGAGCGCACAAAAAGCTCACCTCTGGGCTGCTGACTTTGACTGCTTACTTCAGCCATTTGGTAGCAAGTAGCGGCGTAATTTAGGTATCGATATCGATACCGATCGGCTCCTAAAATCTCGCAACATTCACAGACAAAGCCCGACGAGCGAGAGCGAATCCAGTCAAATATTTGGTTGGATTCGCAATTTTTAATAAAAGTACTGTTTTCTGCCTAAATTAGCAGGTTATCATGTTAATTAAGAATTGAGGTGCGATGGGTGATCCACACATTAATAGGTATTGGTGCGATTATTTTGATAACGATCGTCTGCTTTTGGTTGCGATCCAACCATCGGCTCCGCGCTCGCAGTCGTCGGCTGACGGTGACAGAAGCTAGCTCCAATCGGCGGTTTTACAAACGAATAACCAGAGACCCGGAAGAACAATACATCGAGGGTGTTGGCTATGTCATCGGCGATCTGAGTTGTAGCTACAATGCCAGATCGCCCTATATCCGCTGCGCGGTAAATCCAGACGGTCTGTGCCAAGATTGTCGCCACTATCAGTCGAAGGAAGAATAGATAGTGGATCGCTAAAACTTTTTAGTCAGCATCGATGTTTCGCGCAAAAATCGAGCGCACAATATTAGTAGTCGCACGCTCGGCTCATCCGACTGCCATTTCATGACAGCTAATTCCAGCGATCGCATTCCGCCTAAATTTAGGATCCCATCGTGACGCTCTTCCGTTCGTGGCTTTAGTCAGTCGGGAAATTGAGCTAGATCGACATTTTGCTCGAATCACCTTGACAGATTTCCGAAAATATTATCAAGATAAGCTACCGATCGGATTGGCGATCGCGGTAATCTCATACTGAAACGAAATCTTGCTTCAGTTTGGGCAAAAGAGCGCCAGATTTAGGACGATAACTACTGGCGATCGCCATTAGAAACGCGATAGATTTGCTCATCATCAATTTTAGTGCGGTATCCCCTACTCAGACAAATGACCGAGATCGGCTAGAATCCCAACTAGCCCAGTTGACAACTCACTCGATCCCTCAAGCCAAGCTTACTTTTATGCAGAATCGGTTCTCTGACAATTTATCTGGCGATCT
>NZ_JANLWO010000699.1:0-10598 GCF_031364565.1 Chamaesiphon sp. OTE_20_metabat_361 | reverse complement strand
GAAAACCTATTTGACTTAGAACCCCAAGATAGGGCGAGATCGGGTGTATTTCTCGCCCTATCTTGGGGTTCTAAGTCAAATAGGTTTTCACCTTTGTAGATGACTTCTCCGCCTGTGACTGTATATGCGGGATGTCCCGCTAGTACTTTCGATAATGTACTCTTTCCAGAGCCATTTGGCCCCATGATGGCATGGATTTCGCCAGCTTTGATTTCTATATTCAAGCCCTTGAGAATGGGCGTACCATCGACTTCGGCGGTGAGATTTTTAACTGATAATATTACTGGACTGTTAGGATTAATCATTTTAAATTTAGTGCTTAGTATAGATGGTATTTATTAAACCGCAGAGGCGCAGAGAACGCAGAGAAAGATTAGTCTAGCTTTAGCCAGTTAAAAATATCTCCAGCATTCAGTTTAATAGAGCGAGCGAATTCAGGCACAATTAACTCATTTTCAAGTATATCTACTACTTGTACTTGTCGATCGGGTTGATAAACTAATATCATCTTCTCCGCAGGATCGATTAACCAGCCTACTTCAGTACCATGATCTAAACAATGAAGAATATTCTTAATTACTTTAGTCGTACTTTGATCTGGAGATAATATTTCAATTACCCAGTCAGGTGCAGTTGTCACCACATTGGCAACCTCGCCATCATCATCTTTTGGAATGTTTTCATTCTTTAAGACAACTACATCAGGAACAATCGATCTCCCTCCGAAAGTACATCTTAGCTCTGGGAATGCGATCGCGATCTTTGTTTCCATTAACTTTGAATTAATGAATGTAAGTAATTTCATCCTCAACAAACTATGTTTTCCTTGAGGCATCGGCTTTTGAACTATCTTTCCATCAATATACTCACTCGCAGGTTTAGTTTCTGGAAGAGCCAGAAATCTCTCTAAAGTAAGATTTTTTACAGGTGTCGCAACCATTTTAAAACTCTATTTTTGTAGGGTGGGCACTGCCCACATTTAGCTATCGATCGAATTCAATTATCTGTCAATATTTATAATTGTCAAACTAAGACAAACCATCCTTTATTGCTTTAAGCTCATGATATTTCTGGTTGATGCTTGCTATCAGTGACTCAGGATTGTGATAATACTTGCCCACACCCCAAAGATCGACAATTAAGTCAAAGGTTCCATCACTATTGTTGATATTTTCAACCCAGCCAATGTCACAATCCCCTATAAGCACGGCAACTACGTTCGCATTCTTCGATTCATAGTACCCCCTTACCTTAGCATCGGCTTGAGCTGATAATCCTAGTTCTTGCAAAGCATTTAGAAGGACTTCAATATCATTTATCTGAGTCTTTAAAGTAATAAAATCATCCGATTCGTCGAATGGTAATCTCCTCGGTTTGAACAAAAACTCAATTAACTCCACTGACAAAAAGCCCTCAAGATTTGACAATAGCTGAATTGATTTGATTACTATCCATAATAGAAAAAGGATAGCTAAGTTTATTGCTAAAGTTTCAATCACAATCAATTACGAATCAAAATTGGTGACTGGCAGGTAATGTCCACCCTACGCATTAACTACTAGATAATTTAGTCCGCGTAGGCGGACTTTGCAACAATAGCCACGATTTCAATCGTAGGCATTTTAGGTAGCACTTAGGCGAAAACTAGTTCCACGCATGACCCAATTTCCTCACGACCAATTCGCGAAAAACTTACTGGAGTCGCTGCTGGCTCCAGGCGGACAAGTAACAACCGCTCTCACTATCGATAGTGAAGTAAGAGAGATCGATGTCTACTTTAACCCTAATAACGATCCTACCAGAATCTCCGACCTCGGACTCCTCGCTCGATGTGCGGCGCAACCCGCCGTATTTGAACCATTCCGAAACCCCGTCAGCACCGCCGAGATTCGGAGTTGTATGTCCAAACTTTACGATTTGCATCGAGAAACAGTTCGACAAGCTAAAAAAGATGGACGCAAGCTTACCGATGCCGAACTTCCGATCCTGTGGATTCTCACCCCCACATTAGCCGCACCAACATTAACGGGTTTTGGTGCTATAAATGAAGTAAGTTGGGGAGATGGGGTGTACTTATTGTCACCATTGCAGAAGACGGGGATTATCGTTATTCACCAATTACCATCGATTCCAGACACATTATGGTTTCGGTTATTGGGCAAAGGTAAAGTCCAACAACAGGCAATCTCCGAAGTAGCTGGCTTACCTGTCGATAGTCCATATCGTACAGATGCGCTCAAGCTATTTGGAAACCTCAGAATCATTTTAGAAGCCCAAAAAAGTCGCAAAACAGAAGATCAGGAGCTGATTATGCAATTATCACCTTTATATCTAGCCGAGATCCAAGCAGCCGAAGATCGGGGTAGAAAACTTGGCGAACGCCGAGAAGAAACTTTGATTTTGCGTCAACTGAATCGTCGAATTGGAGATGTATCACTACAGATTCAGGAACAGATCAAATCCCTACCTTTAGAAAGACTAGAAGATCTAGGTGAGGCTCTGTTAGACTTTGCTGGAATGGAAGATTTAACCGCTTGGCTAGATACTAACGGTTAACTAATCTAGTACTATCTGACTTGCGATATCTCTAACCAGATTGTGAGCATCTTGACTTAATCTTTGCAGATACTCGATCGATGTTGACGGATTACACGCGATCGCCAATCGATCGATACTTGATTCAGGAGTTTGGCAATACTTGTTGTAATACGTGTACTATATTACTAAGATTGGCACTCTGTTGGAAATAATGTTGAACATCAGAATCGTTAAATTGCAGTTGTTGGCGATATTCTTCAATCTGGATTTTAAGTTGTTTTTCATACAGTATTTGAAATTTTGCTTCAATTTCTGCTCTATCGAGCGTCTTAAATATATTTAGACGAATTACAAAGTTGCCATCACTTCGTTTTTCAATAGCACAAACGTCTAATTGATTTTTCCCACCTGTAGCTTTTGATTTTAAAGATGTATTAATTTTTTGAAATACAATAGAAAAAGATTTCCAGTCTATCCCATCTGAAAAGATTAAATCTAAGGTTTCAACGGTCTGTTGAAAGAAACGGGCAAAGCATCCAGCTTCAAAGTTACCATCAATGGGGTAACGTTTCTGTTGGTTGTTTTTTAGGTAAACGTAGTTACAGATAATTTTATCTAGATTAGTATATTTGTTAATATTCCAATTTTCTAGACAGGCTCCGGTAAAGATTGCGCTTGTAAAGTTAGTGCCTAGAGCCTGAGTACTATTAAGATTAGCATTAGTGAGATTAGTATGACTAAAATCTGCATTATCAAGTTTAGTTTCAGTCAGATTGGCATAAATTAGTTTAGAGTGAGTAAGCTTGGTATCTTCTAATTGACTTCTGCTAAGATCTACTTTGCTCAGATTTGCACCATTCAGATAACTATGACTGAGATTTACATTTCTGAGATTAGCATTACTAAGATTTGCACCACTAAGATTAGCTCGATTAAGGTAAGTATTACTCAGATTTGCACCACTAAGATTAGCATTCCTGAAATCAATACGACTGAGGTAACGATCGCTCAAATCTACACCTCTAAGATCGGGAGCAAATTTAAATTGTTGCTCTCTCCATAGATTCCATTCTGCAACACCTCGCTGAAGGATATTTAAGGGACTTGTATTAGACATAACATACCAATATCGATTCCATTCTTATGCTTTCAGATCTAATCTGTGTTGATTCTCCGGTTTTTCCAATAATTTGGTTCGCGACTATAGTGCATGATGGCTAAGATAAGGATTTCATCTTCTTCGACTGTGTACAGGATGCCGTCTGGAAATTTTCGAGTCATACATCGACGGACATCTTCATCGATAGTTTGGTAGCTGGTAGGCGATTCGCGAATTCGATAGATGGTGTTTTCTACTGCATCAATAAATGCTTGTGCCAATTGTGTCCGATTTTGGGCATAGTACTGAACCGCTTCTGCGTATTCAGTGAGGGCGGCTGGATGAAGGACATATTTCATTATTCCAAGAGCTGTCTGACTCGATCTAGAGCGTCCTGTCCGTCAATTGCTTGGACGGTACCATTGCGAATCTCATCGCGGCGTTGCTTGGCGGTATTCGTCCAGGTTGTTTGGATGGCTGGATCGACATCGAATTCCAAGCTTTGCACTAGTTCTTCAGCAAGTTTTGCTCTAGAGGCACTGGGTAATAATAAGGCTGCTTGTGTGAGTTGTTCGGCGGACAACATAAAACTATTTCATAGCTGACATTATTACTAGTTTAACGTAATGCACCAATGGTCAATGCCCAACTTCGACTTACTCAAAACTTGCTACAATCGCTACGGGGTTCTGAGCCGAAATTTTTCGATCGCTTTTCACAGATCTAAATATTGATAACACATGGAAACGATCGACTTGCTGCGCTCTGGTCAATTGCAGGGGATTAAACGGCTGGATTTAGCGGCGGGTTTAACGGAATTCCCGATCGAGATTTTTGATTTGGCAGATTCTCTGGAAATATTGAACCTGTCTGATAATCGTTTACGCTCCTTACCTGCAGATCTGGGACGCTTACATAAGCTCAAAATTATCTTTCTGAGTAACAATGATTTTGAGGAAGTCCCTGAAGTATTGGCAGATTGCCAGAGCCTGTCGATGGTGGGTTTCAAGTCTAACAAAATTAGGATTTTGGGCGAGAATGCCTTGCCGCTGGGCGTTAGGTGGTTGATTCTGACTGATAACCAGTTGGAGCAATTACCCAAATCGATCGGGAGACTTGAAAAGCTGCAAAAATTGATGTTAGCGGGGAATCAATTGCGATCGCTACCGGATGAGATGGCGGCTTGTCAGAATTTGGAGCTGATTAGATTGGCAGCAAATCGGCTGGAATCTCTGCCAACATGGTTATTTAGCCTGCCTCGGCTGTCGTGGTTGGCTTATGCTGGCAATCCGTGTTGTACGGCTAATTTATCGCCAACTGTACCCAGCATTCCGTGGGCAGATTTGACTCTCGCGGATACCTTGGGTGAAGGTGCTTCGGGGATTATTTCTCAGGGTGTGTGGCAGTCGCCAGCACAGCCGCCAACTGATGTCGCCATCAAGATTTTCAAAGGGGCAATGACGAGTGATGGTACACCAGCAGATGAAATGAATGCTTGTTTGGCTGCTGGCGGACATCCACATTTGGTCGGCGCATTGGGTAAAATTGGTGGGTTGCCTGACAATCGATCGGGTTTGATACTATCATTAATTTCACCTGATTATCAAAATTTGGGCAACCCGCCGAGCTTGGATAGTTGCACTAGAGATACTTATGCTGATGGGACATCTTTTTCGGTAGCGGCAATTTTACGGATCGCGATCGGGATTTGTTCAGCAGCGGCACATTTGCACGCTCAGGGCATCATGCACGGCGATTTATACGCTCACAATATCCTAGTGAATGGAGGAGACTATCATAGTTTGTTAGGGGACTTTGGGGCGGCTTCTAGCTACGATCTCAACGATTCGATCGTGGGTGCAGCATTAGAAAGATTGGAGGTAAGAGCATTTGGTTGTTTACTCGAAGATTTGCTCGATCGCGCTCAGGTGCCAGAGGCTGATGTGCAAAAGTTGGCACTTGATAAATTAGATAAGTTACGGCAAGATTGTTTGCAGCCAATTCCCGCCAAGAGACCTTTATTTAGAGAGATCGATTTAATTTTAGATATTCGGTGCGTTAAGCTTGAGCGATAATACACCCTACATTCATACAAATCACCTAGTCCGCGTAGCGATAACGATCGCCATTCCTTCCGACCACCGTGAATCCGGCGTTGACCTCGGAATTTACCACTGTCTTGATGCGCTGTCTTGTCGTTTTACCCTAATGACATCTCTCGCCCTAGTTCAACAAATTGGTGTGCTTCCCCGATCGCTTTGTGAAGATGAGTTAACATAGAGCTTAGATATCGCGTAACATTTATTAACAATGCTAACCGAGCGTTCCGAGTCATCAGCAGAAGATCCGCCAAATTCGATACTTACCAAGATTCTGTTCGGACACCAACCGAGTCCCGAACTGTTGGCAATCCTGATGGTATATGCCGTCCAGGGTATTTTGGGTATCTCCAGATTGGCGGTAAGCTTTTTCCTCAAAGACGAATTAGCATTATCGCCAGCCGAAGTCGCGGCGTTGATGGGCATAGCTGCCCTCCCGTGGGTAATTAAACCCGTGTTTGGCTTTATTTCCGATGGTTTGCCTATTTTTGGATATCGGCGGCGACCATACCTGATTTTATCGGGGTTACTCGGTGTCGGGGCATGGTTGAGTTTGGCAAATCTCGTCCATACCGCTGCTGCGGCGACAATTGCGATCTCGATTACCTCATTGTCGGTAGCATTTAGCGACGTGATTGTCGATTCCCTGATTGTCGAACGCGCCAGAGATGAATCTGTCGGTAAGGCTGGTTCTTTGCAAGCTTTATGCTGGGGTGCCTCAGCCGTTGGTGGACTTTTGACTGCTTATTTTAGCGGCTTGCTCCTCCAGCACTTTAGTACCCGCACTGTGTTTGCATTTACGGCAGCTTTTCCGCTGCTAGTGTCAGCAGCAGCGCTGTGGATTGCCGAAACACCGATTACCATCACTGATGGCAATCGCCAGACGATAGTCAAAGAGCAAATGCAGCAATTGTGGCAAGCATTGACTCAAAAAGCGATCTGGATGCCAACACTATTCCTATTTATCTGGCAATGTACGCCGACAGCCGATTCAGCATTTTTCTACTTCAGCACCAATGAGTTGGGCTTTACACCCGAATTTCTGGGACGAGTGCGACTGGTAACTAGTTTGGCATCATTACTCGGAGTCTGGTTATTCCAACGCTTTTTAAAAACCATCCCGTTTCGGCAAATCTTTATTTGGACGACCTTATTTTCATCCATATTGGGTTTGACAGCACTACTACTGGTTACTCATACTAATCGATCGCTCGGCATCGACGACCACTGGTTTGCACTGGGTGATAGCTTGATCCTGACAGTGATGGGGCAATTAACTTTTATGCCCGTACTGGTATTAGCGGCTAGATTATGTCCGCCCGGAATTGAAGCGACGTTATTTGCCTTGCTGATGTCAGTGCTGAATTTATCTGGACTAGTCTCCAAAGAAGGTGGTGCGATCCTCACCCACATCCTCGGCATTACTGATACTAACTTTGATAAATTATGGTTATTAGTCTTAATCGCTAACATTGGCAGTATGCTCCCCTTGACCTTCATCAACCTGCTACCAAATGATGAGCCAGAACTAGCCCCAGCAAATCTCAGAGCGATTCCACCTGGAAGTGCCGAGCATCAACAAGCAGGCGTTATCGGCGATCGATCTTTTATCCCCGATCTGTTACCAGAACTGCTCGAAACGAATTCAGAAAGCTAATTCCTAAATTCAATATTTTCTCCTCCACATCCCATGAAAACTCAAGCTACCGAACGTCCATATAATTTAGCGCAATGGAAACAAGGATATCGATCGCAAAAGCAAGAATATGATTATCAAATAACTGAAATTGAAGGACAAATCCCCCCCGAATTAACCGGGACTTTATTCCGAAATGGGCCGGGATTATTAGATATCAATGATGAATCCGTCCGTCATCCTTTCGATGGCGATGGGATGATTTGTCGGATTACATTTAAAGATGGTAAAGCTCACTTTCGCAATCGCTTCGTCAAAACAGAGGCATATGTAGCCGAACAATCTGCTGGTAAATTTCTCTATCGTGGTGTCTTTGGTACCCAAAAAGCTGGTGGCTGGTTGAATAACGCTTTTGATGTCAACCTCAAGAATATTGCCAATACCCAAGTCGTCTACTGGGGTGGTAAATTACTCGCGCTGTGGGAAGCAGCCGAACCCCATCGATTAGACCCCAAAACTTTAGACACATTAGGAATAGAATATCTCAATAATACCCTCAAACCTGGCGATCCCTTTGCCGCGCATCCACTATTCGATCCCAAACAAGAGCGGATGGTGAACTTTGGATTAAAAGCGGGCAAATTTGATACTACTGGACTGCTAACAGGGATTACCATCTACGAACTAGATCTCGATGGTAAAGTTGTCGTCGAGCATTCGCATACCATTCCTGGCTTTGCCTTCATTCATGATTTTGCGATTACGCCCAATTATTGTATCTTCTTCCAAAATCCCGTTGGTTTCAATCCTTTTCCCTTCCTATTTGGCTTAAAAGGTGCGGGTGAATGTGTCAAATTCCAACCCGAAAAACCCACAAAAATCATCGTCATCCCCCGCAATCCGCATAGTGGCGAAAAGATGCGGACGCTGGAGACTAAATCGGGATTTGTCTTCCACCATGCCAATGCCTTCGAGCAAAATGGTAAGATCTCGATCGATTCAATTGCTTATGCAACTTTTCCCGAAGTCGAACCCGACAAAGACTTCCGCGAGATCGATTTTGGGACGCTCACCCCAGGACAATTTTGGCGATTTGAATTAGATCTAGCAACCAATCGTGCTACTAGTCACCTCGTCGAACCCCGCTGTTGTGAATTCCCCACCATTAACCCCGCCAACGTTGGCAATCCCTATCGCTACGTCTATCTCGGTGCCGCTCAAACCCTCGACGGCAACGCACCCCTTCAAAGCATCCTCAAATTGGATCGCGAAACTGGCGCACAACAGTTATGGACGGCAGCCCCAACCGGATATGTCAACGAACCCGTGTTCGTACAGCGTCCTGGTGGCACTCAGGAGGACGATGGCTGGCTGATTTTGATGATTTATGATGGGAAGAAGGATCGATCTGCTGTAGTCATCCTCGACGCCGCAGATCTCACCAAAGGAGCAGTCGCGACTTTACATCTGACTCATCATATTCCCTACGGCTTGCACGGTAGTTGGACGGATGAGGTGTTTATCGATTCGCTGTAAAGTCGATCGATAAGACGATCTCTTTTAAGAGTGCGCTTAGATCGAAAAGATCTCCGACTTTTTAGAAAAGTCGGGGATCTAGCAGCACAGAGACAATGGCTAAACTGCCAAAGAATTGATTAGAAAGGAATTTTGTCGAGATCGTCTGCATCGAATGCTGGTGGTTCTTCAGCACGAGGCGCGGCTGTGGTAGTCGCTCTAGTACTGGCTGGGGGAGAACTAGGGGCGACAGATGCCGATGCACCCATTGGTGCGGTAGGAGTATCTACAGCCGTAATTCGATAGATGCGGCTGGCAACTAATTTGGCACGTTTCTCCTTATAGCCATCCCGCTCCATTGTCGTCATTTCTAGACGACCCTCGATCGTCACACGATCGCCAATTTTATAATTTTCTTTGATTTCTGTTGCCAAATTGCCCCAGCCGACAACTTCAATTGTCGGGTGTCGCTCCTCGGGACGGCTACCCGGTGGTGGCGAAAACTGAACGAACATGTCAGCTACCGCCATCTGGTTATCAGCAGTGTAGCGTAGCTCGGGATTTTTGATAATCTCCGCCATTAAAATGCAGCTATTCATAGGTTAGGTAATAAGTAAAGTTGAGGAAAACTGACATCCACTGTGGATGCTGCCCCGCCTAGAAATTGCACCAAGCAATCGCTAAGTTATAGATTTAGTTTTGCTTTAATATTTTAGTGCATAAACACTAGTTTGTAACTATAATTACTAAGCTATGTGAACTCGATCGATTTCTACTCGAATACATCTATGGCGATCGTTCTAAATGTATCTAAAACCTAGTAGATTAAAGCAAAATAGACATGAGACGATCGCTCATGCCTATTTTGTAGCTTGGTAGGATCGATCGCCAGCAGTATACAATGACGATCGAGATAATTAGGCAAAAATGCTATTCTGCATCGTTAGCATCAACGATGAGTCGCTGTTTGCGCTTGAGCAACATCCGGGCACCAAAACAAACGCCTAAAAAGGCAAACCCGCCCATCGCACTTGGTTCGGGCACTGCCGTTGCAGAGATGGTTGATGCGGCACCACCAATATTGAGAGCTTCACCGAATCGTGGACTGAGAACATCACTTTGTAATGACACAATAGAAGTGGTGGCACCAGTTAGTAGATCGAGCTGAATCCGGTTGCGATCGGCAGTATAACCAAATAAGTTACCGTTTTCAAACGTCAAGCCAGCAACTTTGTCTTTGCCAGTATTACCGATAACGCGAGTCGAACCATCTAAACCAATCGAAAATAAAACGCTATTAGCATTTCTGGTGGTCGCAAAAAATCTGCCGCCGTCGGGATTGCTCGCACTGACAGGGTTGGGGTTAAATACGATATCGCTAGCGTCACCGCCCAGTGTAAATGCACTAGGAGTTAAGCCTCCAAGAGTACTAATTAGTGTAGCGCGACCAGTTGTAGTATTGAGCTGGAAGAACCCATTTGTGGTTCCGATCGTGCCAGCAGTATTGATACCACCGATTGCGTAGAGATTATTGTTATTATCGAAGCCTAATCCATTGAGGGATATCGATCGAGTGCCATCAGAAACATCCCCGATGATGATTTGATTATTATTTGCTGGGGTTGCGGTGTTGCTGTAAGGAAGTCGATATAATTGATCGTAAGTGATCCCAAATAGCTCATTTGTCGCACTCAGCGCAATGTCAGTTAGT
>NZ_JANLWO010000677.1:0-3023 GCF_031364565.1 Chamaesiphon sp. OTE_20_metabat_361 | reverse complement strand
GCGCATCCGCTGTCTTGAAAAGGTGCTTCACTTGCGGCGTTTTTATTCGGGGGTTCCCCCCGAATAAGAAAACGACAAGACAGGGGAAACCCCAAGAACGCACTTTTCGCTGTCTTGACTGAAACGCACGCTGAGGGAACCTCAGCGCGATTTCAGTCGCAAACCGTCGGGGAACAGAGGCGTGCGCGAATCGCTACTCGGACTAATTAAAAACCGTCCTAACGACGATCTTAGCTATTGCCATACTACCTACAGCGTTCGATCGCAATGACAACTGCTTGAGTGCGATCGATGAGATAGTTTTTGAGAATAATTGATGCAATAATCGATCGATATGAAATCATCTAACTTTTACATTTCTTCGATCGATCGCAAAGTCATCATGGCGGGTACGGGACTATTTTTGACGCTGTTTCTAGTCGTGCATTTGGGTTTGAATGCCACCATTTTGGCGGCTGACGGGGGGCTTTTATTCGATCGTACTGCCGAGCTGTTGCGGCATAATTGGGTGTTGCACGGCTTAGAAATCTTAGTATTTGCTGGCTTTGTCGTGCATATCTGGCAAGGTGCCACCCTCAGCCGCGATAACCAGTCGAAACGCAGTACCCCTTATGCCGTGAGTGCCCCCGTTAAGCTCGATCCAGCGCGATCGATGGGACTTTTGGGATCGATCGTGTTAGCTTTCTTATTGCTGCATCTCGCTCAATTCTGGCTGCCACAGGCGATCGGTAATCCCCCGCCTACCACTGATTTATCGCAACTAGTCAGAGCGACGATGAGCCAGTCGTGGGTAGTGATTATCTATGTCCTCGGTTGTCTGGCTCTCGCCGCTCATTTGGTGCATGGATACCGGAGCGCCGCCATTACCTTGGGTGTCGCCGAGCGATATCGGCAACTTACTTCAGTGGTTGGTATTAGCTTGGCGATCGCAGTACCATTGGGATTAGCTGCTATTCCGATTGCTCTGTTCGCCAGTCATGCTCGATTCTAAAATTCCCCCAGTACCACTCGCCCAACAGTGGCAGACTTACCAGGAAACTAGCCGCCTGATTAGTCCCGCTAATAAACGTCAGCTCGAAATTATTATTATCGGGACTGGCTTAGCTGGTGCCTCCGCCGCTGCAACTCTAGCCGAGCAGGGTTACAAAGTCAAAGCTTTTTGCTTCCAAGATTCGCCGCGCCGCGCTCATAGTATTGCCGCGCAAGGGGGGATTAATGCGGCTAAAAACTATCAAAATGATGGCGATTCCGTCCAGCGATTATTTTACGACACAATTAAAGGCGGTGACTATCGATCGCGCGAAGCCAATGTCTATCGGTTAGCGACGATTAGCACCAAAATTATCGACCACTGCGTCGCGCAAGGAGTACCATTTGCACGGGAATATGGGGGATTACTCAGCAATCGTTCCTTTGGCGGTACTCAAGTACAGCGGACTTTTTATGCAGCGGGACAGACGGGACAACAGCTATTACTCGGTGCTTATCAGGCGCTCGAACGTCAGATCTCGCTGGGCAATGTCACCATGTATACCCGTCATGAGATGCTCGAACTAGTCAAAATCGACGGCAAAGCGCGGGGAATTATCGCGCGGAACCTGGTAACTGGCGAGCTGGAAAGACATGGCGGTCATGCGGTGCTGCTCTGTTCCGGCGGTTATAGTAATGTTTTTTATCTGTCCACCAATGCCATGGGTAGCAACGTCAGTGCGACGTGGAAAGCACACAAACAAGGAGCCGCATTTGCCAATCCCTGCTTTACCCAGATTCACCCCACCTGTATTCCCGTCGCTGGCGAGCATCAGTCAAAACTCACGCTGATGTCCGAGAGCTTACGCAATGATGGTCGGATGTGGGTACCCAAAAATCTAGACGAGCAGCGAGCCGCAGCCGATATTCCCGACTCAGAACGCGATTACTTTTTGGAGCGGCGATACCCCGCTTACGGCAACCTCGTCCCGCGCGATATTGCCTCACGCGCCGTCAAAGAAGTCTGCGATGCGGGTTATGGGGTCGGGAGTTCGCACCGCGCCGTCTATCTGGATTTTGCCGACACCCTGCACCGTGACGGTCGCGAGCTACTGCAAAATAAATACGGTAATTTATTCGCCATGTACACCCAAATTACCGGAGAAGATCCCTACACAGTGCCGATGCGGATTTATCCCGCCGTGCATTACACCATGGGCGGACTGTGGGTAGATTACGAACTGATGACGACCATCCCCGGCTTGTACTGCTTGGGCGAAGCCAACTTCAGCGAACATGGAGCCAACCGCCTCGGTGCTTCAGCCCTAATGCAAGGTTTAGCCGACGGTTATTTTGTGATTCCCGCAACGATTAGCAACTACTTAGCCGCCGAAATTGGCTCGATCGCCCCCAGCCGCGATCGAGTAGAATTTAGCCAAGCCGAGGAATTAGTTAGGGAAAGACTCGATCGCTTAATCCAAATTCAAGGTACCCAAACCGTCACCAGTTTCCACCAACGCCTGGGAAAAATCATGTGGGCGCACTGTGGCATCATCCGCACCGCCGCCGGATTACAGACCGCCATCCAACAACTCCAAGCCCTACAAACCGAATTCTGGCAAGATGTCAAAATCCCCGGTACAGTCAACACCCTCAATCCCGAACTCGACTTAGCTCAACGCGTCGCTGACTTCTTAGAGCTAGGCGAGTTAATGTGTGTAGATGCCCTCCACCGCCAAGAAAGCTGCGGCTGCCACTTCCGCACCGAATTTCAAACCGCAGGCGAAGCCCAACGCCGCGACGACGAATATGCCCACGTTGCAGTATGGGGATACACACAGGAGCATCAGTGGGAATTTTATCCAGAAGCGTTAAAATTCGAGCTAGCACGGTTTAGTCAGCGATCTTATCGGTAGGGGATAGGGGATAGGGGATAGGGGATAGGGTAAAAGGTAAGAGGTAAGAGGTAAATGGAGTGAATGCCGCTTTACGCCACACACAGATCGAACCATACGCAGAGGAGTTTGAGGAGCGGCGTCCCGCTCCTCAACGGG
>NZ_JANLWO010000666.1:0-7008 GCF_031364565.1 Chamaesiphon sp. OTE_20_metabat_361 | reverse complement strand
TGTGAGTGAAAGTCTCGAACTAATTTTTAATACGTTAAGACGCGATCGAATGTTAGCTGATTATAGCCAAATGCGAATGGCTTTGGGCGATCGAGGGGTATGCGATCGAGTTGCTGCGGAAATTTTAGCCAAACTTTAGAGTGTTTCTAGCAGTTGTTAAAATTGTACTCTCCTGCCCAATTTTGGCTGACTGACCTATTTTGACTTTTCAAACACCCTCTAAAGGGAAGACTGTGGCGATGCACTGAAGCCCCACGAAGTGTGGGGTACAGATCTCCGCTACAACCCAAGCAGACTCAATTGAGTCCGATCTCCGCTATTTACCACTCGACCAACGCAATCTACATTACCTTCAAATGCGATCGCGATCGCACTCGATCGTTATTTTGCCGATTAAGATGCGGATATCAGGAGTATGAAGTGAAGTTATCGCCCCAGCATCAAATTCAACTTCGACTGGCACTTTCAGCGATAGATTACACCGATCTGTGGGCAATATAAGTTTACGACAACTTAATTTGCCAAATGTGTCCCGATTCGACCGACTCGATCGTGTATTTATTTAGGATTGCTGCTGTCAGGTTGCACTAATTTATTGGGTTTTCCGATCCGATGGCAAGGCAATACATAGATCGGTGCTAGTTTTGCTGTTCGAGGTTTCTACGATCGCCTTGCCAGCAATGCGACTAAATGTAGTCTGGGTGATGTGGTCTTAAAAGCACTGTAGCACCAGGAGGAATCACAAGCTTGCCCTTGCACTGGGTGACAAGGAACCCTTCGAGCGCAATCCATCGATCGCTTCTCACGCTGTCGGTGGTGTTAAGTATACTTCTGGGACTAATGGTTCCAACTCTTCCAATTTCGGAATACTAGAGACGATCGGTGTCGATGTCAACCTATTTGAAGGAGTAGCACTACTCGGTAGTTTCAATACTGATTGAAACTCCAACAATAGTACGAATGTCGGTCTGGGATTTGAGTTTTAGTTATTTAATACGATAGTTTTTTAAACAATTTAATCAGGCTCAGCTAGTAGTTGAGCCTGATTGAAAAATCGTCTAGAATTTACAAGTGGCATTGCTGGATCGAGGTATGAAATATATACAGAGGAGCGGGGTATAAGAGGTATAAAAAAAGTCAGTCATACCTCAAATCAGCAACGCCCAAAAATCCTGTTGAGTAGATGATACTCAACAGGATTGTTAACTATTGGGAATTAGTTGTATGTGCGCTTAAATACTTCTTGTTGTAGATAGACCGCTCGGGGTGAGAGTGGAGGTAACTTGTCAAAAGATTTGAAAGCAGGGTCGAAGCCAAAATCTCGGTTGGGAATCTCAAAAACATTACCGAAAACGATTAAACCATTAAACTCCTGCGGCACACCTAAATTAACCATCGAACCACGATATCTAAAAGTTTGTCGTCCAGATGTAGGAGTCCAGTCTTCCAGCATTCGCATGAAGTTTTGGAGACCACCACCGAAGTATTGCCCAGTATCACTACCATTCTTTCGAGTGCGTCGATCGGTACAGTAAGCAGCCGGAGCATTAGAGCCTAAGTTACCACAACTAAGGTCACTGTTTGCTGCGTATGCAGCAAACACGGTTGTTGTCGTTGCTGGTTGTTTAGTTTGATTGATGAGACAGTTAACTTGACCACGGGGAATCACAACACTGGCAAGATTGGAATTAGCAGCAGTAGTCTTCAGACAAGCATTCGATAGTGCTGTAATCGTATCAGCTAAAAGAGCAGCGGGTTGTTTGGCACCAATATCAGTAGTATCGACAAATCCAAAGTTGTTATAGTCACCTTGAGTATATATCGCTTGATCGCTAGCGATGGTCATCGGACCAGGTAAGTTTGCACCGTCATTAAAGATGAAACCAAACGGACTTTTGTATTTACCGTAATTATCGCTGACGGTGGAGTTGTACTTTCGCTTCTTATCGGTACTGTCAATCGGGAAAGTGGTATCGTCAAGCGTCGCGTGAAAAACTAGTCCGCCTTCGGTGCGATCTTTAGCTGCTAGCCCCAGTTTTTGGAAGCTCCCTGTCGTAGCGGTAGCAACAGCCGCATCCCGAACGAATAATAAGCCATCGGTTGAATAAGTACTTGGTGTCGCAGCAATGACATCATCAAAGGCAGCGTTGATTTTCGTGATGATATCTGTAGCTGTAAAGTCGCTAGCCGCAGTTGTCAGACTGGTGCCAAAATTAACATACACACCATCACGATTCCAGACTGTCAAACTTTCGATATTGGTTTGGAGGTATTTCATCGCTCGGACTTCTCGCCGATCGTAGAACCTTGCCGTACCCGTGGCTGGATTGACTAATTTCTGAATCGGTGCGGGTAAGAAACAACTATTGCGGATGGCGGCAATCGTGGCTGGTGGCAGCAAACCGATCGCATTAGGATCGATTGTCGATAATGTAGTATCTATAGTCTTGAGCCGAACGAGTAGATTTATAAAAGTAGTTTGAACGTCGCTTGGTAGCATCCCAGTTGTTGTCACCTTCTCATAAGGTACTGGTGTTGGCGAAGAAGCGATGGCAACCTGCAACGCCCGCAAGATCTTGTCTTTAGTCGTAGAACTCAAACTATTGAGTGCTGAAGCTGGAGTAATACTAGTAATATCGTTAAGATTTGCTTGCTTGCAAAAGCGGTCTTTTTCTTCAGCAATATCCTTGGTCATTACCAAGACTGGCTGCTGTAGGCTGTTCAGTTGCCCTTTACTAAAGGAAGTACATTTAGCCGTACTTTTTTCCGCTCGATCGGGGGAGATATTCATATTACCTGTCCCAGTATCAGCACAAGTGCTACCTTTAGCCCCAGTCCCAGTCTGAATTGATGTCAGATCGAAAGGAACAGCCCGATCGTACTGCATCGTGAGTCGCAGATCGGCTTTACCATAGTAATCTGTAATTTCTCCGGTATCATCTGTTTTCCGCAGAAACCCCAGTCCGGGTGGGTTCAAGACTCGAACTGGCGTAGCAGACAAGTAATTACTAATATAGGGAAAGAAATTGGATAATTTATAATCGGCAGGTGCTGATGCTAAATTAGTTAGTGGTGTGTTTTTATTGATTGCGAGCGATTTAAAATTGATTGCCCGACTATCTGGTGCTGCCAATGTTCCAGATGCAGTGGGTGGAATAGTTATTGCAGCACTACTTGGAACGACAATACGGAGAGCACCACTCGAACCGCCGTTGACTGTATCATAGGTATAGATATCTCCTGCCGCAGTAATGCGATAGTCAAGCTCATCATTAGTTTCGCCACTTTTTGCTCCAGCAATAGTTAGTGTGGCACCACTTTCAGGAGTAATAATTAATGTTTTATTCGTATGTACTCGTCCATAGACATTCATGTCTGAGTGAGAACTGATGTCTAAGTCACCATCATAAAATACCCCAAACTGAAACAGAGGGACAATCCGACTCTTGAAGTCCATTTGCAAGACAGTTTTTGCCTCACCATTTTGGATTGATTGAGCTGAATCTAGTTTAGCAGCAGTGGCATACACTGTATACTTGTATTCCTGAGCAAGTAATCCTGCATAGGGTTGATCGGCCTCAATGGTTTTAGGCTCTGGATATGTTAACGTTGTTGTTCCCGTAGTGGCATAAGCCGTCTTGTCAGCTACAAATGTGTATGCAAGATAATTGATACTGTTGCTATTATTATCTTGTTCGCTCAGAACAACATTACCATCTCCATTTATGGATTTAGCAATATTATTATTGTATCGAAAAGGGTAGTTTCCACATTCAAAGTCGTTGCTAGGACTAATGGTAGAGGTCGTTCCTAAGGAAAAGCAGTTACTAATATTTGCTGGAGTAACAATTGGAGTAGTTGTCGTCTGACCTGGACTGGTTCCAGAAGGAGTAGCATAACCGACGAATTTTTGACGAAGTTGCTCGGCACGTCTATTCAATCCCGATTCGGCAACATAGAAGCTATTGGTACCATTCACATACGCATTGGTTGACGATTTACTGAGATTGGCCATCGTCATATATGCCGCCAACATACTAAACATCGCGATCGATATGAACGAGACGATCAGCATCGCATAACCTTTATCCGATCGCCCATCTTGCTGTGCGATCTGTTGTGCTCGGAGCATGAAGTGGAGGAGGGAGCGATCGGGGTTTGGTTTGTTATTCATTGTCGGTTACTCAGGATTTAAAGATGTAATCCCCAGTGCTGGGGAGAAGAGGGTTAAGTAATTTATATATGTTTGACAAATACATGGGCAGTCGCGATCGAGCACCAGATCGCAGCTCAGGCAAAGACTATGATGGCTTGTGTTCTAGCGATCGACGATCGCGCGGACATGTTGTACTTTTATATTGCCCAAAATCCAGGCAAAACCCGTCACCGATCGAGGTGAATCATTGTGACTGGCGGTTGATGACACTTGTAGTGAAGATATTATTCCTGCATCTTAATCGGGAAAACGCGATCAAGGTGCGATCGAGATCGCATTTTGACATTGATATCAATCGCTTTTATCAAGCAGTAAATCGCGGACATTTTTCTTCTGGTGAATGAAACCACCCTGCTATGGCTTTGTAGTTAGTGGTGGGGTAGAGCTACCAGGTCTATTAACAATCGCGACCGATCGAGTAGCTTATATCCAAGCGGAACGTAGGATATAACCTCAAAGAGCGGAAATTTTTGGGGAAAAGTTTATACAGCAAGGAGTTGAAATTATGCTGACAAAAGATGGCTAATTATTTCGAGAGAACATTCCGGGGAAAGAATTCGGCAGCGGCAGTTAATTTATTAATGTCATCTGTACTAGGCGTTGCTCCCCGTCCAGTAGAATCATATCTAGATCGTAACTCCACTTTGACTCCAGCTAAATTTCTCCAGTTATAGTTGGCAGTACTAGCATTGAATGTACAGGCGTAATTCGCATTATCAGCGCAGGCATTAGCGGGTGCAGTATTAATGGCTTTAGTCGTAGTATCGCTGTACAACCTTGCCGAAACTTTGAACTTGGTAACTCCTTTAATTAAAGGCTGAAAAGAACCGCCATCTATAGACATTTTTAATATTCCATCATTATCCAATTTATAGACTCTCTCCTCAATTAAGTAGATTGGACTACCAATAGCCGAAGCGGTAGCTTGACTAGCCAGACTGTCAATTACAATTTTGAACTTAGTATCAGCAGTTACTACTGCATCATCTGTATAGTTAAAAACCCGAAAATTGTCAGCACTATCAAATACTGCCGCGCGTACTTTTTCTAAATCGGGACTAGATTTAGGAGTCTGACAAAAATCACTAGTAGTGCTGGTATACACACCATTAATATTATCAAGTTTGCAGCGATAATTACGAACATCCCGCAAAGAGCTGGATAACTTAGGTAAGCTCGTATCTAACTGTAAAGGTAGTGGATTGCAGTTTGGACTGGTAGCTGTCTGAGTATTATCTGCAACTATCAATTCAGTTGGAGTTGTATTCGCTGGTATTGTGGCACACAGAGTCAATGCTTGTGTTAGTGCTCTCCGAATTACGACTGTAGAAGATTCAGTAATAATAGACCCACTCACAGTATTGGAACTTATTTCAATGGTTGGGAAGCTATTCCTATTAATTTGTTCTCCAGCTTGTTTGATATCATTGCCAATTATTTCTAAAATAGCTGACAAGTTCTGACTAGATTCAATATCTTTCTTGTCCTCATTAAAGTCCTTGCTGGCTGCAATAAAAGCATTCATCGCCAATCCACCCACAATTGACATTATTAGTAGACCAACTATTAATTCTATGAGAGTAAATCCTCTACTGAAATTCCGTATAAGTACCTTCCAGATCGTATACTTTATTGCCATTGTACGTTACCTCTATTTTAAATTTTCGATACTTGTCACCGCAAACTGTCGAATCTGCTGCAATTGCTGGAATTACTGGAGATGCTCCGTGTGCAGGCGTGATAGCTAGTCCCTGGCAAAAAGTAACAGATGTACGATACTGCCGTCCCATTGCCTGAGTGAGTAGTAGCTCATCAGCAGTTATACTATTAAAATTATTGGGTGTGAGCAAAGGATTGGCAGTTGCGATCGGGCTAGCATTCACACAATTTTTAAGGTTAACTACACTTCCATTGCTAGTATCTATCCGACCAAGACCTGCTGTATTAGCAAATTGACAGCTAGCCAAATTATCATTATTGAATCCATCAGTTAATGGTAAATCGCTAATTTTTCGCGATCGAATATTATCAAATACTCGCTGAGATACAATCAAAGCTCCAGTCCGAATCTCACTTTTAGAGTTGTTAATTTTAGCGTATAGAAATAGAGGCATTGCGTAAGCAAGGCAAATTCCTAATGTTGTCAGGGCAATCACTGTTTCTATCAGACTAAATCCTCTTTCTAGGTGATGAGTCTTTAAGGAGTTTAATTTCAAATAAAATTTTGTTATCATTATCCTATAATTGCAACTTTTGAAATACTATGAAATCAATATTATTTAAGTGCTTAGTCAACTAAAATTCAGGATTACCTGCACTATTAGCTGCAATCCGAACGGGGGTGGTTGAGGTATTACTAGTATATGTATAAATATCAACGCTCCCTATTGTTCCGATGTCGATCAATGCTATTTTGGCTTTATTATCACCTCGAAAATCTTTGAGAATTAATTTTCTTGGGGTGTCTACAATACCTCTGTTATCAAAACAAACTCCATCTCCTAAAGAATTGCTAACAAGTCCAATTGATGCTGGATCGCTAATAGTAGTTGCAATGTCTGTAATACCTATGTTTTTTGGCAAATCGAGATCGAATTGTGATGCTCTCTGCCAGCCACTGGTGCCGCCAGTAGTAGAAACTTTACAGTTGCTGGCATATTCCACCACAAAGTTACGTGTCCCATCAGGATTAGGATCGGGATTAGGCTTGAGGCGATATGATTGATTGCTAGAGATGGCTTTCGATCGAATCAAGCTGAGTTGACTCTTAAATAGCAATGTACCATCGCGTA
>NZ_JANLWO010000629.1:0-3342 GCF_031364565.1 Chamaesiphon sp. OTE_20_metabat_361 | reverse complement strand
GAATTTTTAAATTCACTATCCACTATCCACTATCCCCTATCCCCTATTCCCTATCCGATGTTTAGATATTTAAATTTAATTCAGATCTTTTGGCGGACGGCGATCGCGGCGGAGCTAGAATATCGGCTAAACTTTTTCTTTGCTGCCTTGAGTAGTTTGGGGGGTCTTGCTGGTAGTTTGTTTAGTCTATTTTTGTTCTACCGCAAGGGCTACAATTTCCAGGGCTGGACGTGGCAAGAGGCGTTAATTGTCGTCGGTATCTTTACCTTTTTAGAAGGCTTTTCGAGTACCTTTCTCGCCAGCAATCTCAATCGGATTGTCAAGCATGTTCAGGATGGTACGTTAGATTTTGTGCTGCTCAAACCGATTAATTCCCAATTTTGGCTGTCCTTTCATAGTTTCTCGTTGTGGGGAGTGCCGGATATGCTATTTGGGCTAATAATTATTTTCTATGCCGGGAGTTTGCTCCAGATTGGGATCGCGGCATATTTTCTCAGTGCGATTCCGATCCTATTTGGGATTATCATTATTTATAGTCTGTGGTTCATCCTGGGTTCGACGAGTATTTGGTTTACCAAGATTTATAATATTACTGAAGTATTGCGGGGTTTGCTCGCCGCCGGACGTTTCCCGATCGCCGCCTATCCGGCTACTTACCGCTTCTTTTTTACATTTGTGATACCCGTGGCATTTTTGACGACCGTGCCAGCAGAGACGCTGCTAGGGCGGGGGAATCTAGCTTGGATTGCTGGCGGTGGCTGTCTGGCGGTGGTGTTGCTATTGTTATCTAGTAACTTTTGGCGATTTGCACTGCGGTTTTATACTAGTGCTTCGAGTTAGGGGGGAGATGGGAGATGGGAGATGGTATGGAAAAGGGGAAGGGGAAAAGGGAAAAGGGGAAAGGGTAAGAGGTAAGAGGTAAGAGGTGATGCCGAAATCCTCCAGTCTCCTGTTCTCCCAGTCTCCTAGTCTCCCAGTCCCCCGTCTCCCAGTCCTTTACTTAAACTGTTTAAAAATTTCCTCAGTCTTGGCTGCCATCACTAGGTCGTTGAGATGTAAGCCGCCGACGGTGTGCGTCCACCAGGTAACGGTGACTTTACCCCATTCTGTCAGGAGTGCGGGATGATGGGATTGAGACTCGGCTAGTTCGCCGATGGCATTGGTGAAGGCGAGTGCGGTTTGAAAATCTTTGAATTGATATAGGCGTTCGATGCGTTGTTCGCCTTTGACTTCGTACTGACACCAATCGGGAATTTGGGGTTGAAAGGCGTCGATTTGAGCCTGAGAAATTGCGGTTTCACCACCAAGGCAAGGGACACACTGTTGTTGCGTTAATTCTGACATAAATAATCTCCATCTAAAACGATATCTCTACTAAATAGTCTTAGCAGGGATATTTTAACTATCGATGATTAACGATCGAGGAGCAACATAAAATGATATCCCTACTAACATAGTATTAGTAGGGATATGTCAATTATCGATGATTAACGATCTAGGAGCGACGATCGATCGATTCAGATGTAGTTTTCGCGATGGGAGGTTCTGAGAACGCAGATGAGAGTTCGAGGAGTTCGGGCACCGTGACAAACTTGTAGCCTTGGGCGCGCAGTTGGGCGATAATCTGGGGAACGGCGATGGCGGTATTGTTGTGGCTGCCACCACCATCGTGCATCAGCACGATACCGCCAGGGGTTGCACCATTGAGGACGGTTTTGAGAATCGCTTCGGAGGAGGGGCGGCGGGGGTTGCTGTCGCCAGAATCCACCGACCACATATTCACCGATTGGTTGTGTTTGAGGGCGTAGGCAACTAAACCATTAGTTAACATGCCGCCTGGTGGTCGAAAGTAGGCGGTTTCGACATTTAGGACTTCTTTGATGATTTTGGAGGTGTCTTCGATTTCCCGCTGGGCGACTAACGGACTCATCTGCTTGTACCAATGGTGCAGCGTGTGGTTGGCGATGACATGACCGTCGGCGAGGACTTTTTTACCGATTTCGGGGAAGGATTTGAGTGGTTGACCGATCATGTAAAAGGTCGCTTTAATCTGTTCTTGTTTGAGAGTTGCTAAGATTTTCTCGGTAGTTTCCGGCCACGGGCCATCATCGAAGGTGAGGGCGATGACTTTTTCGGCACCAACGGGGGCATCTTTAATGGTTTTGGCTTGAAAGTTTTTGGGAACGTCAAAGTTCATCGGAAAGCTCCGGGCAATTGCTGTCGTCATCTCGACAGTCTCGACCAGTCCCGTCTTGGCGATCGAAGCATTCGGATTTATGCTACTAAATATAGTATGTAGTAGTGCGACTGCCGCACACGACATGACGGCGATTGCTACCCATAAAGTTTTACCTGGTAGTAATCTGCCGATCCGATCTTGGTACTCACCTCTAGCCAATTTAGCAACTCCTAACGTGTATACAAGGGTTCAATCTGGGTTTGTCATACTGTTGCCTGACTATCCTAATTTTTTGCATAATTAGAGGGAGTCTGACTCTTCTTTTCGAGCTAAGCTGGCAAAGACAGTAAGATTATATCAAAACATTCCACCAAACTTAGCTGTTCTACTCATTCATGGCGATCGAAATAAAGTGAATAGTGGATAGTGGATAGTGGATAGTGAATAGTGGATAGTACTTAGGAGTAAGTTTTGAGTTTACTTTTATATCCTCGGCAAAGCTGAGGAGCGAGAGCCGCTGGTGCAAGATGTAAGTATACTCATTTGTGACGATCGCTAACACTGAAGAGATTAATCTATATGACTAAGTTGCCAGTGGTAACGCAACAGATTGCGGCTAGAGTCCATCTTGACGCGACGGCGGCTGCAAAAGATTCCCAATTGCCAGAAGTTGCCGCCTATCTGGCGATGCCAGACATAGCGGGTGAATTTCCCGGAATTATCGTACTCCAAGAAATATTTGGCGTCAATACCCACATTCGCGCTGTCACCGAACGGATTGCCAGCATGGGTTACGTTGCCATTGCTCCCGCATTATTCGACCGGATCGCACCGGGATTTGAGACGGGTTATAGTAGCAATGATGTCGAATTAGGTCGCAGTTATGCCCAGCAGACTGACGCCGCGCAATTACTCGGTGATATTCAATCGGCGATTGATTATCTCAAGACTTTACCTCAAGTCACATCCCAATTCGGTTGTATCGGTTTTTGTTTTGGCGGACATGTGGCTTTTTTAGCGGCAACATTACCGGACATTACCACGACCGCTTCCTTCTATGGTGCGGGAATTACTACTCGGACTCCCGGCGGGGGCGAGCCATCGGTGAGTCGAGCGGGGGCGATCGCGGGTACGATAGATCTGTTCTTTGGGATGGATGATGG
>NZ_JANLWO010000611.1:0-2810 GCF_031364565.1 Chamaesiphon sp. OTE_20_metabat_361 | reverse complement strand
TGATGAAGCAGCTCTTTGTCTTTGAATTCTAATAGTTTATGCATTCGTCTACACATTAACATTTGCCGATACAGCCCATTTGTAGTGTAAAAAATTATACTTGTCAACGATCGTATGCCGATCGAATGGTAGGATAATGGGCTTTGGCAAGTCACTCGACCGCCGCTAGGTGGCGCGTAAGCTTCGTGTATGAATATAGTAGATAAGACATACTTAGAGATCCTCGATCGAATCCTCACGGAGGGTACTAGAGAAACTAACCGCACAGGTACCGATACAGTCTCGTTATTCGGATTGAGCTATCGGCTACCTGTCACGGCTGAAGCCTTCCCGATTTTGACTCACAAGAAGATTCAATGGCGGAGCTTGGTGACGGAAATGATTTGGTATCTCTCTGGCGAACCGCATATTCGCAATCTCCAGCAATATACTAAAATTTGGGATGCTTGGAGCGATGCGGATGGTAATTTAGAGACTGCTTATGGTAGGTTCTGGCGATATTATCCAGTTCCCGATTATGCGGCTCCGATTCGGCGCGAAGATAGTAATTATTTGTGCCATGGTGAATCGTTGGTTAATCTCACAGACAGTAAGTATCGACACGATTTAGTTATTGATGCAGAGCAAAATATAATTCTGCCATGTTTCGATAATTTGAGATGGGCAATTGATGAATTAAAACGCAATCCTCGATCGCGTAGACTGCATATTACTGCTTGGTACCCACCGAATGCGACTGTGAGTAAGTTACCACCTTGTCACCATAGTTTTACGTTAAATTATCAAGGTGGTAAACTAAATTTACATCTCCAACAGCGATCGTCAGATCATTGTGTGGGCAATCCGTTTAATTTAACTTGCTATTCATTACTATTATTACTAATCTGTCGAGAAGTTGAGCTTGCACCAGGAGATTTTTATCACTCGATTACTGACGCACATATCTATGTAGATCATATCGAACCTTACAAGAAGGCTAGTCGGGAGACTTACGATCTACCGCAATTAGATTTGAGTCAATTGGGCGATCGATCGATGTTCGATTTGACTTATGATGATATCGATCGGATTCAATTAGTTAATTATCAACACGGTGCCTTTATTAAATTACCAGTAGCTATTTAGGGAATAGGGAATAGGGAATAATTATTATGGTACAAAAAATTTTAATTGCAGCGATCGATAAAGATGGTGGTATCGGAAAGGATGGTTATATGCCGTGGCATTATCCAGCGGATCTGAAACTATTTATGAACCTGACGATGGGTAATACGATCGTGATGGGACGTAAGACTTTTGATGGAATGTTCGATCGAGAGAAAGCACCATTAAAGGGCAGACAAAATATCGTCGTCACATCGCAAGCAGAGCAGTATCGATCGCGATTTGCCGATAAATATTCAGCAGCAGAATTGACTTTTACTGACGATCTTAATTGTAAAGATATCGAACTAGCAGCAGATACTAAAGTATTTTACTGTGGTGGAGCCAACCTATATCAACAGGTACTAGATCTGGTCAATCTCGATATTATCTATCTTTCTCGCTTGGATGAAAGTTATGATTGCGATACATTCTTTCCTCGCAATCCAGAATCGATCGACAAACAATTTGAGCCATATCTACCACCTCATTTTATTAATAGTTTCTCCGATACAATGGCTGGCAAAAACCCTTTTACTTTTCAAATATATACGCCAAAGCCACTGATAATATACTAGTATTTATCATATTGTGATTAGCTTAAATCTAATTGGTGGGCAATGCCCACCCTAATATTAATTACTATCCACTATCCACTATCCACTATTCACTAACCCATGTACGATATTTCTTCGCGTCCGACTTGGGATGAATATTTCATGATGTTGGCAAAATTAACTGCTACAAGATCTACCTGTTTAGCATTTCCAGTAGGTGCGGTAATTGTCAAAGATCGCCAAGTTTTATCGACTGGGTATAATGGTTCGCCATCGGGTTCGGTACATTGTACGACGCAGGGCTTTTGCTATCCCGAATTGAGTGCGTGTAATGCGAGTAAGATTTTGCCATCTCGATCGGTACATGCGGAGGCAAATGCGATCGCGCAAGCTGCTAAGCACGGCATTTCGACGGGTGGGGCGAATATTTATGTAACGTTAGAACCTTGTTTGTCTTGCTTGAAAATTATTATTTCTGCTGGGATTCGCGAGGTATTTTATGAGACGACATTTAATAGTGGCGACAATCTTAAAGTTCGCGATTTGTTACTACAAGATAGCTCGATAAAGCTGATTCCAATTCAGGTATCGGCAGCAACAGCACAACGTTCGGCGGCATTTTTACTAAACCCGACATCTGTCGAAACTGAGAGTTAGGGATAGATAATCAAAAGAGGCTTTCGATCGAGTCGCTCAACCCACAGGCAAAGTAACAAAATCGAAACCCCCTTTGTCAATACTCACATGGCTAAACTAGCGACGGGGTACTAGATTTTGGTAATCAATGTTGTAAGGTGAGATTGCTTGAGGCTGATTGCCGATCTTGCCCAAACTTTTTGCCATTGCGAGATACTGCGAGGGATCGCCTGCTTTGGCTTTTTTCTCTTGGGGAGTGAAGCCACGGACAGCAGCTTGCCAAGAAGCTTTGGGGAAGCCGAGTTTGCCGCGATAATAAGCATCGTAGCGAGGCGATTGGATGTTAAATGGTAACTCGCTTGCGCCGGAGGGTAATACTCGCCGACGTTGGAAGGGAACGATGCTATCGCCGAAGTTTTCGAGATATTCATCGCTGTTGAGCAAGTCGTTAATGAAGCCAGCACGACCTTTAGT
>NZ_JANLWO010000539.1:0-4606 GCF_031364565.1 Chamaesiphon sp. OTE_20_metabat_361 | reverse complement strand
CCAGGATCATTCAAAGCCCCCGCTTTATGAAGCATATGCACTTCTGCACGGCGCACTGCGTAGAAGATACAATCCCCATCAAGCCACTGATTGAAAATGCGGGCGAGAGTGGTGGCCGCGTGGCGGCCCGCCAACCGAAGCACTGCATTGGAATGAAGATCTGGGCGCTCCCATCCCCCGTCCCCCATCCCCCATCCCCCATCTCTTCCCTATATTTACATGCGTAGACTACTAGCTATGTTTACTCCATAAAATGGGCAAGATAGAACCATCATGGTCGATCGGTTCAGCTTACCGTATTTTTATTTCCACAGCAGCAAATTCTCGTTGGCGTAGCCGCGCCGCGAGGTAATCGATCTACAGCTTAAGAATTGCCAAAGTATTCAAACTGTAGGCGTACCGATCGGATACTCTAGAAGTGCGATCGAACTAGAGTTAACTAACTAATTAAATTTCGAGCGAGGGTTAATCACCACCAGTTAACATGAAAATTCAACTACAACGACGCACTGGTTGGCTCGTTGGCGGAAAGCCCACTCCCCTGGAGCATCGATTAGATTGTGTGGCTTGCCAGCATTCGTTTACTAGCAATAGATTGGGTACTTTGCTCTGTCATGATGATGGATCGATCGTCGGCGACATCTGCATGGGTTGTCTCCGACAGGGAGCCAGCCACCTCCAGCAGCAGCTCAAGCGTCGATCGATCTCCTTATTCCAACAACCTCCATCTGAAGCAAGTCCCCTGTCAGTCTACCGTCGAGCATTAGAACTCTCAGAGTTGGCAACCCAACCGCTGGCAATTCCAGCCTTTTACGTGTGGTGGTGGCAACGACTGACAACTTTTGTTGCCGATACACAGGAATTAGACAAAGCACGGCGAGCAGCGATAAATTGTCGCCATCGGCAACCAAAACCAACCAACATCACCTTCTCGACAGAGAAGCCATCGAAGGGTAAAGATGACTAGTGATTAATCATCCACGGGCGACCACCATGACTTTTCGCTCTGGCGCGTTGTGCGGGATCTAGATCGGTTTTTTTCACCAATTGTGGTTCGGGGTTTGCTGTTTTGCTCAGTCGCAAAGCACCATTTAATTGAATGCCAACATTTGAAAAAATTCGCCTTGCTGCTGTTTGGCATTCTGGGCAATGAGCGGGATTGCTACTTTCTGTCATCGTGCGCCATTCATCAAAGATGCCGCAGTCGTTACAGCGAAATTCATATAGAGGCATGGGAGTAATTGAGAATTGAGAATTGAGAATTGAGAATTGAGAATTATAGAAAAAGTAGGGTGGGCACTGCCCACCACACAGGTTTCAGCTAATTCTAAGGGCATTGCCCACCACTTGGGATCGAGCTAATTACTAACTCAAATTGAGAGTAATAAATTTATCAAACAGGCAATATATTCTTGTCAAAAATTGCAGTGGGAATAGCGACGGTACAACAGGCATTGGGGACATCGACGATCCCGCTGACTCGACCTTCGACGGGGGCGCAACTGAGGAGGAGATAGGCTTGTTCGCCTGTGAATCCAAATTTCTTGAGATACTCGATCGCATTCAAACAAGCACGACGATAGGCAATATGTACATCCATAAAGTATTGTTTGCCAAATTCATCGACGGAAATGCCTTCAAAGACTAGGTATTCCGAATAATGTGGTTCGACCGGACCGGGTTTGAAAATCGGATTTACCATCGCATATTTCTCCACGCCACCTTTGATAATCTCGACATGTAAGTCGATAAATCCCGACATTTCGATCGCGCCACAGAAAGAAATTTCCCCGTCACCTTGGGAAAAATGGATGTCACCCATCGATAACTTGGCACCTTCAACGTAGACGGGAAAATAAATCTTGGTACCTCGGGAGAGGTTCTTGATATCGCAATTGCCACCATGTTCGCGCGGGGGCACAGTGCGGGCGGCTTCAGCGGCGACTCGATCGAATTCCGCTCCTGGTAAAGTCCCCAAAATTGCATTCGTCGGATTGGGTAACGTCGCCAAGACAGGAACATCTCCCGCAAAACCCGCCCCATAAGTGCGCCTGTCGGGCTGAGTGGCCATCAATTCCCGTTCCCGTTTGTTCCAGGTCGCTAGCAGCTCGTGGGATGGCGCACAGCCGATCAATCCAGGGTGAGTAATACCTGCAAAGCGCACGCCAGGGATATGGCGAGATTTGGTATAAATCCCTTCTAAGTCCCAAATTGCCTTAGCCGCCTTGGGGTAATGGTCAGTCAGGAAGCCACCGCCGTTGTTTTTGTCAAAAATACCAGTAAAGCCCCATTCATCGCCCTGTAAGGCACCGATGTCGAGGATATCGACGACGAGAATATCGCCCGGTTCGGCTCCATTTACCCAAATTGGTCCACTCAGGACATGCACGACGCTCAGATCGACATCGCGAATATCGTCGGGGCTATCGTTGTTTTTTATCTGTCCGTCAGTCCAGTCTTTGCACTCAATCCGAAAGATGTCGCCAGGATTGACGGAGGCGACAGCGGGGATGTCGGGGTGCCAGCGGTTGTGTCCCGGCATGTCCTGCTTGTCCATCGATTTGGTCAGGTCTACTTGGAATAGAGTTTTTGGCATGGTTGGAAGCTAGGATATGTGGGTTGGTTTGAGTTACTGCGGAGATCTTTATTTACAACTGTAAATAAAGATCGGCTTCAAAACGATCGCGGCGCATAACGTCAGAAATAATCTTTTAATGTGTTATTAACAACCCAATAATTGTAGTGTCGCTTGGATTTTTCCAATCTTGCTAATGTCACTGTGTCCCTAGCCATACATTAATCCTCACTGGGTATGTAGCGATAATTCGCTCGGCAAAATCCGACCCAAATTAATTCCGCAGAAATCAAGGCTCAGCAATACTGGCAATCGATTCCAAGCTGGAATAATTAATCTGTATATGTATGAAAATTATTAACTAATTCATCTAGTGATTAATGTATTGTAATATACACTTTGTCTGAAAAATATATCGATATAAGTCGATCGTCAATCGGGCAACCCGAATAATCTTGTCAACGCGATCGATTGTGCCGCCGCCATTTGTCCGTAGCAGAATACGCAGGGGATTGCGGGTGGTAACAGTTGTGCGAAATCTGCCATTAAATAAGGACTGCCATAAATAATTAATCCTTGTAATTGGTTGTTGGCTAATAACTGTTGAAATAACTGTTTCGCCACAGATGTAATTCCTAACCCACCCGAAAATGGACTAGTCCGAATGAAAAGTTGCAAAATAGCTGAATCTTCAGGCGCGATGGTAATCGTCGGGCTATGACGGTTGAGTAATTGAAGCTGGTAGCCGAGTTTGGTGGGGATGGTGATGGCTGGAGTACTACGACTGAGGAAGGTAGTATCTAAAATCTCTTCTAAGACGACGATATTCTTACCAGAACTTGGCTTGAGGGGCAAATTGCCCTGAGTCACGATCGAGTCTTGTAATATTCGATCGGCAACAGCCATCGTTTGCGGTTCGGCAAGAGTAGTAAAAGCAGCGGGTTGACTATTTACAGGCGATTGAGTGAGGGTAGCACCATCCCAATTTTGAAATAACTTCTGTTTGGCTCTCCAAATCCGCCCGACACTCTCTTTAATCCGTTCGGCACCAATCAGCCCCGACTCCACCGCATGACACACGGACTGAATCGCAATTTCGGGATCTACAGGCATCAAAATAATGTCCGAACCAGCCGCCACCGCCATCACAGGCGCATCATCCGCCCCATAGCGATCGGCAATTGCCCCCATAACTAGCGCGTCGGTACTAATCAACCCGTCAAAGCCTAAATTATGCCGTAATTCCTCAGTCATAATTCTGGGCGAAAGCGTTGCTGGCAGTTCGGGATCGAGGGCGGGAATCATTAAATGGGCACTCATGATACTATCGACACCCGCCTGAATTGCCGCTTTAAATGGGGGGAACTCGATCGAGTCCAATCGCGCCCGATCGTGGGGTATTACGGGCAACTCCCAGTGCGAATCTACGCCCGTATCCCCGTGACCGGGAAAATGCTTGGCGCAGGTTAAAACCGGATATGCCGCCGCTCCGCGAATGTAGGCAGTAGCTAACTGACTCACAATATCGGGAGTCTCCCCAAATGCTCGAATATTAATCACCGGATTAGCGGGGTTATTATTCACATCGACTACTGGAGCCAAAATCCAATTTATGCCCACTGCAAGGGCTTCCTGAGCGGTAATCGCGCCCATTTGACGAGCATACTCGATCGCCTTTGGTAAATCTGTCTGCGCGATCGCATTCAGCGCCATTGGCGGCGGAAACCAGGTACCACCTGTAAACCTTTGCCCGACCCCTTCTTCAATATCGGCGGCGATTAGTAAGGGATATGTCGCCCAGGCTTGTAACTGTTGGATGCGGAGGGTAAGTTCGCCAGCATTCCCACCCCAAAAGATTACCCCACCCACACCGAGATCGCCGATCCAATGTTTGAGTGTAGCTCGATCGCGTTCGCCAAATTCGGGATACTGAATCTGATGGTCGAATAAATGGCTGGAAGCTCGAACGACAACCATTTGAGCGACTTGTTGGGCGAGGGAGAGGGTGTTGAGATCGGGGAATTGCATAAG
>NZ_JANLWO010000528.1:0-2198 GCF_031364565.1 Chamaesiphon sp. OTE_20_metabat_361 | reverse complement strand
TCTAAGTGCATAATCGGCAGTTTGGCGATCGTTAATGCCATGCAGCCCGAGCAGATCGACATACTCCAAGTTAAGCCGCAATAGGCATAACTCAAAAGTTCGCCTAAATTCTGCGGCATCGGCAATAGGTGCAACTTTAGTTTGAAAAATATAATCTTGACGATTTAATTTTGGTAAAACTTGACCGAGCTGAACCTCCGAAGAACCATAAAATCTAGCTGTTTCAATATGATTTATCCCGACAGCTAGCGAACGGCGAATTGTTGCTTCAAGGTTCAGTTGATTTTCTTTAGGAATTTCTGATAAGGGGATATCTTGCCATTTATGTTGATAGCGCATTCCACCACATGAAAAGACAGGCATTTGGAGTTCGGTTCGACCAAATCGACGATATTGCATGGTTGGTAGGGGGTAGAGGGTAGGGGGGTAAAAGGTAGGAGGTAAGAGGTAAGAGGTAGGAGGTAGGAGGTAAGAGGTAAGAGGTAAAAGACAATCCCTCAGTCCCCTATCCCCCATGAATATCAGCAATGAAGAACCGATCGCCAAGAGAGTCTATCGGACAGATCGGGTACTCTAGAGAGACGGTGTACCAATACAAGCATCAATGTTAAATCTCAATAATGCTCTTTCTGTTTTACTACTATTTGTTCCAGTTTCGATCGCGGGGCACTTTTTAGGCTGGAGCGAACCGATCGTTTTTGTCACTTCTGCGCTGGCAATTATCCCCTTGGCGGCATGGATGGGGACAGCAACAGAGGAAATAGCGGTAGTGATGGGGCCAGCGCTTGGAGGCTTACTCAACGCTACTTTTGGGAATGCGACAGAATTAATTATTGCGCTGGTGGCGCTCAATGCGGGATTGATCGATGTCGTCAAAGCCAGTATTACAGGCTCGATTATTGGTAACTTATTGCTGGTGATGGGATTTTCAATGCTGCTTGGTGGTTTGAGATATAAAGAGCAGGTCTTTCAACCGATTGTAGCGCGGGTGAATGCGTCGAGTCTCAATCTAGCGGTAATTGCGATGTTGTTACCAACAGCAGTGGATTACACTTCGACAGGGATCGATGCCGATGCGATTCAAAAACTCTCGCTCGCCGTCTCGGTTGTGCTGATTGGCGTCTATGGGTTAACGCTATTATTTTCGATGAAGACGCATACCTACCTGTATGATGTGGCGTTGGCAGATTTGGATCTGGAAGAACTAGCAGACGCCAATTTGGATGGCGACAACGACCATGAAGCCGTTAATTTACCTCTGTGGATTTCAGTACTATTAGGTTGTACATTACTCGTTGCTGTCGAATCAGAATTTTTAGTTTCGACCCTAGAAGTAGCCACTAAACAACTAGGCTTAACAGCATTATTTACAGGCGTAATTTTAGTGCCGATCGTCGGTAACGCCGCCGAACATGCTACTGCGGTGACTGTCGCGATGAAAGATAAAATGGATTTATCTGTGTCGGTAGCATTAGGTTCGAGCTTACAGATCGCGTTATTTGTAGCACCCGTGTTAGTACTAGCTGGATACATTATGGGCAAGCCCATGAATTTAAATTTCAATCCATTTGAACTCGTAGCTGTAGCTGTATCGGTATTGATTGCCAACTCGATTAGTTCGGATGGACGATCTAATTGGCTTGAAGGTAGTTTGTTGTTAGCCGCTTATGTCGTTTTGGGATTTGCCTTTTACTTCCATCCTGTAATTGATGGCATTGGATAATTGATAATTGATAATTGATAATTGATAATTGGGTTTTTAAGATGGGGTATAAATCCCCATCCTAAAAAGCGGATGGAGTCGCGCTGAGGGAACCCCAGCGTGCGTTCCACCAAGCAGTGGATTCATTTTCAGATAGGTTCCCTGTCCATGAAAATGAACCAAGCACAATCCGCCTAAAGGAGGGGGAGTTAAACCCCTGCATGTCGCTCATAAATCCTTGGCACTAAGGCCGATCGTGTTAAAATTCCTGATATAGAAAGTTTAATTGCAGACTGGATCTCGTAGCCTAAATGACAATCTGGTTCAATCTACTCGGGATTATCGCGATCGGGTATGGATTGTGGTCTAAAAATGTCGGTCTTACTGTGGCAGGTTGTGCGATATCGCTCGGATTATCCGTGCCGATTCTCTACCAAGGTAGCCGTCACCGCCTGCCAAAATCGCTCTCTTCAGACCAACAATTGCGGTTAGTTAC
>NZ_JANLWO010000765.1:0-4668 GCF_031364565.1 Chamaesiphon sp. OTE_20_metabat_361 | reverse complement strand
CACTCTCTTTTATATACAGCTTCCTGGTTCAACATTCGTCAGACTGTGATGGCTTGGAGCCAAATTACGACAGAGACAAGTAGCCAGAATTAGCGGATGCTAGGGTCGCGGTAGACAGGTGCGTCATCCCGACGGGTAGTATTGTGAGTCTCTTCTTTCCGACGCCCCATCAATCCGAATAAGCCGAGCAATCCAGTCAAGCCCCACAGACCTCGATCGTCACTGGGGTTATTTTCATAACGAGTAGTAGTAGTTCCAGTGGTGCCAGTACCTTGAGTACCAGTACCTGTTGATGTTTGAGCGGCAGCGGGGGACATGGGTACAACTGAAATGATGGTAGCCAAGATGCCCGCACTGAGCAATGCGATCGAAGATGATTTCATGGTTTGAACTCCTTGAGTGAGTAGATGTGTGATAGTTGCCTTACGACCGATTTAACTTATCGGCTTGACTTCTTACTAATTTACAGGAGCTAGTTATAAAAGAACTCTCTCTTAAGTACCATGTTTTTTAAACACAAGTAGTCCTAAAGGTGTAAGGAGGGGTAGTCTCTAAGTCGCTCGGATCGTCAGCAAGCCTGATGCTTTCTCACTCTCACGGGCGATAGCTAGTAAAACGTTTTGAGCGACCTTGAAGACTGACTGCTAACGATTTTCTGGTTTAGCGCAATAGCTCTACTTCCAGCCGCATTCCTGCCCGCTGTAGCCGTTCTACCAATACATCTCCCAATCCAGTCGCAGGCGTCAAAATCCCACCCCGCTGCGCCCCTCCTGGCAGCCTGTCGAAATCCACAGCCAAACACAACGCCGACTCGCAGACAAATTTCACCGTCGCGCGATTGCCAGGATCGCCAGCATCGGCAATCAGCCCCCGTACCCGCTGCCCCTGGCTGCCCCATCCCAACAGTTCGCACCGAAACCAACCTTCATTCATCGTTTGCTCCGTCGGCCCGCTCCCAACTTGGGGGATAATTGATTCGAGGAGAGAGCGCAGCGTTGGGATCGCAATCGCGCCCCCAATTACCGCCATACCCCCCACCATTGCCGCAGACTGAAGCCATGCCCACGGCGGGTCGAATTTGAAGTATTCTTGATAGCTAAAATCTGTACCATAAGGTTCTTGCCATCGATTCTCTTCCAGAGACGCTACGCGAACGAATAATGCCTGACTGCGACGGACGATCCGCGTATTGACAACACCCATGAAAAATGGCGCAACCCAAGTTTCCATCTCGGCATCATACTGAGGCGAAGTGGGATCGCGATGTCTGTCTACATCTGTGGGGATAGATTCCGGCGGATTGAGCAGGAACGGATTGCTAACTAGATCGAGTTCGCCGCGATCGTAAATACTCAAGCCACTAGCCAGCGTACCGCCATTAAAACCACCAGCCGCCTGATAATAAGCTTTGACTTGAGTACAGTTGGTACCCAGTTCGCGCTGGAGATAACGCACCACTAAATAAGCACCCAAATCGGAAGGGACAGAATCAAAGCCACAACAGGGGATAATCCGCGTCCCATCGGTAGCAGCTTGAAGATGATAGCGATCGATTAATCCCTTTACCCACGGCGTTTCGCCTGTAATATCGACATAATGAGTACGGTAACGGACGCAAGCATCGACAATCGCATCACCATACAGCGCAAATGGCCCAGCCGTATTCAATAATACCCGCGTCTGGGACACGATCGCGTCGATGGCGGTTTTATCTTGACTATCGGCGACGAGAATATCGACAGTGATGCCTACTTGTGCCCTGACTGATTCTAACTTGTGGCGATCTCGACCCGCGATCGCCCACCGTACCTCTGCGCCAGCACGTTCGGCAAAATACCGGACAGTTTGCTTACCTACAAAGCCGCTGGCACCATACAGCACTACATCATAACTGGTTTCACGCATGACCTGACGATCGCCTAGCGACTAGTGATAGCTCTATTATAGTCCGCCTCGATCGGGCAGAAATCGATCGGTGTAGGGGAGCCGACAGCAATATCGGTAGCTCTTACGCACTACATCTAGCAATGGGTAAGGAATACGCAATTTCAATGGCTGGATAATCGGTCGATATAGCCAATAATAAGCTCGTTTTAAGTGCCGCCATTTGGGGCAATTGCCCTGATGTAAAAAGTCGGAGACATCCACAACGAATCCTCTGCCTTCAAGCATCATGACATTCCGCCCATGTACGTCGGAGGGATTTAGCCCTCGATTGCGCGCATCATCCAAGGCTCGATCGATATCTGCAATAACTTGCGGCGGAATACTTAATCCCTGATGCACGCTGTCATAGAGAGTGGTTCCATAGAGCCGTTTGAGTACCAAGAAATTTGCGCCAGCATACAGACATTCCGAGAAAGCTGGGTGAGTGCCGAGCCGCCGATACACCTCAGTTTCTTCTTCAAAACCAGCCATACCAGGAGCATAAATCTTGACCACTTGCTGGGGATAGTCGGGATGAGAGAATACAGCCGCATAATTGCCAGCACCCAATTTCTGCCAGGGACTTGGTACCTGCTTTACCACCACTGGATTGTTGTGGGTAGAATTACTGTGGAGTTGAAGCTGCGGCAATAATTCTCGCTCGATGCACTCGACAAGTTGGTGTAAGTGCGATCGAGCGAACTCTGGGTTTACCGATCCGTCGATGTGAGGTGGGAGTGTGGTCATAACCAATATATCGCCGCGCCTTAATTTATAATTCGTTAGTGTTCGCCGCCGAAGTAGCCGTGTGTCGCTGCAAAATTCCCGATTTCAGGGCGATATGCCTGGTACACAATTACCCCTTCTTCATCAAACTGCGCTAGAATGTAACGACCGATTTTTGGTAATTTGGTCTTTTGTTCTATGTAACTGGTGGTGATAAGCGGCATGGACGATAATGAATTTAAACTAGAAGCACCATTTAAACCGACTGGCGATCAACCTGCGGCGATCGCGCAGCTCGTGGCTGGGTTAAGATCTCAACAGCAGTTTCAGACTTTGCTCGGTGCGACGGGTACGGGGAAAACTTTTACGATCGCAGCCACGATCGCGCAGTATCAGAAGCCGACATTAGTATTAGCCCATAATAAAACATTAGCGGCGCAATTGTGTAACGAATTGCGGCAATTTTTTCCGCACAATGCCGTCGAGTATTTTGTTTCTTACTACGATTATTATCAGCCGGAGGCGTATATTGCCGTCAGTGATACGTTTATTGAAAAAGCATCGGCAATTAATGATGAAATCGATATGCTGCGACATTCGGCGACGCGATCGTTATTCGAGCATCGGCATGTAATCGTAGTCGCATCGATTAGTTGTATCTATGGTTTGGGCACGCCTGCTGAATACCTGAAGGCGGCAATTCCGTTGAAGGTGGGGATGGAAATCGACCAGCGGGAGATGTTGCGGCAGTTAGTTTCGGTGCAATATAGTCGCAATGATATCGACTTAAAGCGCGGTAATTTTCGGGTACGTGGTGATGTAGTAGAAATCGGCCCTGCTTACGAAGATCGGATCGTGCGGGTAGAATTTTTTGGCGATGAAATTGAAGCAATTCGCTATGTCGATCCGGTGACGGGAGAAATTCTGAATACGGTGGGTGGTTTGAATATCTATCCAGCACGGCACTTTGTCACGCCTGAAGATACGTTGCAGGATGCTTGTAATGACATCGATGAGGAATTGAAGCAGCGGATAATTGAACTCGAAACTAATGGTAAATTAATCGAAGCTCAACGCATCGACCAACGGACGCGTTACGATTTGGAAATGTTGCGCGAAGTCGGTTTTTGCAATGGGGTGGAAAACTATTCTCGCCATCTAGCAAGACGTAATGCTGGCGATCCGCCGGAATGTTTGTTGGATTATTTCGATGATGATTGGTTATTGGTAGTCGATGAATCTCACGTCACTGTCCCGCAAATTCGGGGGATGTATAATGGCGACAGAGCGCGCAAAACAGTGCTGATCGATCACGGTTTTCGCTTGCCCAGTGCGGCGGATAATCGCCCGTTAAAGGCTGATGAATTCTGGGAGAAGGTAAATCAATGTATTTTTGTTTCTGCTACCCCTGGTGAGTGGGAAATGGGACTTTCAGAGGATCGAATCGCCCAACAGATCATCCGTCCGACGGGAGTAATCGATCCAGAAATATTCGTGCGTCCGACGGAGGGGCAAGTAGACGATTTACTCGGTGAAATTCGCGATCGCGTCAAGCGCGAGGAACGCGTATTGATTACGACGCTTACTAAACGGATGGCGGAAGATCTGACTGAATATTTTCACGAACGCAGTGTGCGAGTAAAATATCTCCACTCGGAGATTCAATCGATCGAACGAATTGAAATTATTCAAGGTTTGCGGAATGGGGAGTTTGATGTGTTGATTGGAGTAAACTTATTACGGGAAGGTTTAGATTTACCGGAGGTATCTTTAGTCGCGATTCTCGATGCCGATAAAGAAGGATTCTTGCGTTCGACACGATCTTTAATTCAAACAATCGGACGAGCAGCGCGACACATTCGCGGACAAGCAATTTTATATGCAGATAAAATGACCGATAGCATGATCGCTGCGATCGACGAAACCGATCGTCGGCGTGGTATTCAATCAGCACATAATAAAGTAAATAATATCACGCCTTACTCGATCGTCAAAACAGGCAATAACTCAATCCTC
>NZ_JANLWO010000455.1:0-4509 GCF_031364565.1 Chamaesiphon sp. OTE_20_metabat_361 | reverse complement strand
CAACCATTTGCCGTCAGCACTCTCACTGTAGCTTGATTGACGCGATCGAAAAATAACTTTTGGACGCAGCCTAAAATCATCCCTACGCGGTAACGTTGAGTGCCTTGTGCGGGGACTAATGCCGGGATGGTATCTTGAAATGTACTCAGAGATAGCTCGGGGAGATTGGACTCCATCCCCGCCAAATGTGGCGAAATTTTTTCGACGATTCTCGTCTGACGGACGAGTTTTTGTAAGCCGATTTTCTGATAGATAAATAGCGGAACCAGCAATACCCGCAGCCGATTGGGGTAAGGAAATAAGCCAAAGATAAATTGCCGATATAACCGCTCGACAAGTGGACGCTGGTGATTGCGTTCGATTTGGGGACGCATCGCCGCAATTAGCTTGTCATACTGCACCCCAGACGGGCAGGTAGTCGTACATGCCAGACAACCCAAGCAACTATCAAAATGACTGACAACCGCAGGTGTGAGGTCGATTTCACCCTGATTGAGGGCATCCATCATGTACACTCGTCCCCGAGGTGAATCCATTTCTGTCCCCAGCACGCGGTAACTAGGGCAAGTGGAGAGACAAAAGCCACAATGCACGCAAGCATCGATGAGTTTAGGGTCCGGCGGATGTTGGGTGTCTAGGCTAGGAGATTGCATGAGGTTCGGTGGTTAAGCCATTGCTATTAGACTTCGTTTTCGCTGATGCTCTACCCCCCCAACCCCCCCTTATAAAGGGGGGGCTTTTGCTCCCTCCCCTTTATAAGGGGAGGGCTGGGGTGGGGTAACTATAATCATCTTAATTATCAATTATCAATTATCAATTATCAATTGACCTAACTACCCATTTCCACAGCGGATGAGAGCTGCCTTGCTTGCGAATCTTACCCACGTGCTCGATCAATCGTTGATATTCTGCTGTGGGTAAGCCCCAAATTTGATTTCGGCTTTGCCAGACTAAAGTGCCTGCCATCATCCCGATACACAAGCACAAACCAAAAGCCGGAATCGGCTGAAAAGCCAGTCCGTATCTAACCGCAGCCCAGGTAAAATCTTCTTGAATCAGACTAATAGGATAACGCAATTCCCAGAGACTATAGGCACCTACTGTCAACCATAATAATCCGATCGCAATCCATCGCAGATAGATAGTGATGCGATAGAGGCGAGCCACTTGGTTTTTAAAAATTGGGTCGAGTTCGATTTCTAGAGCATCTGCTGGTAAATTCACTTTAGACATAGAATAGCAAGTTTGTCATTGCAGCAACTCAAAAAGTATCTGCTAGGATTCAGTACCGATAGGAGCTGGATTGGACGGCGTGGGATGACGTTCGCGCCACCAAGCGAAGAGGGTACTAGCGATAAAAATACTCGAATAGGCTCCAGCCGTGAAGCCAATAATCAAGCATAAGGCAAAGTTCTTGAGTGTTTCACCCCCGAATAAATAAATCGATAGTAATGTCAGCAGTACAGTTAAAGTAGTGTTGATCGATCGAGACATGGTTTGATTGACCGCATCGTCTACAATTTTGTCGATCGGTTGGTTGGGATCGATCGTGATTACTTCCCGAATACGATCGTAAATAACGACCGTATCGTTAACAGAAAAACCGATAATTGTCAATAGTGCTACGACAAATAAACTGTCGATTTCTACGCCACTAACTAAACCCAAAATCGAGAAAATGCCAGTAGTAATCAAGACGTCATGGAATAGTGCGATAAAGGCAAAGAAAGCATAGTCAAATTTGAACCGGAAGGTGAGATATAACAGAATCAATCCAAATGATAAGCCGATCGCAATCAAGCCATTTCTAAATAATTCCTCGCCGAGAGTCGGCCCAACAGTGTCATTTTGGGTTTTCTGAGGATCGAATTTACCGATTTTTTCACTCAAGGCAGCTTCGAGTTTAGTTCTAGAGTCAACTTTGAGATCTTTAGTTCTAATCGATAAACCTGTCGAATCTTTACCCACCACTTGAATGATCGGCTCGACAATTCCCTGATTCTTGACGATCTCGCGCACGATTGCAATATCGATCGGTTTACAATTATTCGCGATCTTACAGTCGAGTTCATACTGTAATTTCGAGCCGCCTGTAAAATCTAATCCTCTCCGTAAAGGCGATCCGATCTCTGGATTTGTCCACGATAAAATCATCGAAACAATTCCCGCTAAAATTACGGCGCTGGATAACAGCCACCACCATTTACGCTGTTTAGTAACACTGAATTTCTTCATAATTTAATAGCTTATTTACTTAGTTACTAAGCTAGGGACATTGGGAGCAAAAAGCTGGGTTTTTTGACGGAGGGCGGGAAAACCTAGCACTAATAACAGCAAAAATGTGCGGGTACAAGTCAGCGATGTAAATAAACTGATCGCGACCCCAACTGCTAAAGTAACGGCATATCCTTTTACCAATCCCGAACCGAAGAAGAATAAAGCACCGCAGGAAATCAACGTTGTGACGTGGCTATCCAAGATACTATCGAAGGCGCGGTGAAAACCTGCCTCTACCGACTTATACAAAGTTTTACCCGTCTGGAGTTCTTCGCGGGTGCGCTCGAAGATCAGCACGTTGGCATCGACAGCCATCCCGATACTGAGAATAAATCCAGCGATGCCTGGGAGCGTCAAGGTGACTTCTAAAATATTAAAAGCGGCTAATGAGAGGAGCGAGTAAATTATCAGCGCAAAGTCCGCTACTATTCCGGGTAAGCGATAGTATACAGCCATAAAGATGGCGACTAGTATCAATCCACCGATACCTGCATAAACACTACTTAAGATGCTGTCTCGCCCCAGTGTTGCACCAACAGTGCGGTTTTCGACAATTTCGACGGGAAAAGGCAGGGAACCACCTCGAAGTTGCACGGCTAAGTCATTGGCTGCTTCGGTAGTAAAGTTGCCCGTAATCACGGCTTTACCGCCAGCAATCCCCGTTGCGGCAAATTGTGCGCCGACAGTTGGGGTGCTAATCGGGTCATTATCCAGGAAAACACCGATCGAGCGACCCGTTCCTGCTAAATTTTTGGTTAGTTTGGCAAAAGCATCGCCACCAGCACCGTCAAATTCGATCGAGACTTCCCACGCGCCAGCACCCACTGGTTCGGGATTGGCGCGTCTGAGTTGCTTACCCGTAATTGCGGCAGGATCGAACAATTTGCTAATCTCAACGTAGGATTGCTCGATCGCGGCTTGATTTTTGGCGATCGCTTGTTTGTCTGTGGATTTAGACTTCTTCAAAGCTGCTTGCTGGTCTTTTGCGGCTTTGAGTACTGGTAGCTCTGCACTCAATTGTCCCTCAGTGCCAGCTTTTTGTTCGCGAAATTCGAGTTGAGCTGTACCGCCGAGAACGCGTTCTGCTTGCTGCGGATCGTTAACGCCAGGTAATTGGACTAAAATCTGATTATTACCAGCCGATTGGATCAGTGCTTCCGATACACCTAGACCATTAATCCGATTTTCAATTACCTTTTGAACAGCACTGATATCTTGGTCGGAGATCGTGGGGCGATCTTTAGTTGGTTTTATCTGAATAGTCAATTGCGATCCGCCTTGTAAATCTAATCCCAAGCGCATTGGCTTGTTGACTAGCAACGTAATCGCAGCGATAACTAAGACTAAAATTAAGCCTAAAATAACACGCTGTTTTTGCATAAGTTGAAACTAAGGATACGGGATAGTCGATAATTAAGTTTTTATATTAGAAAAGCTAAATTTTAGCGATCGGCAATTAAATTTAAATTGATACCGGATATTGTTATGGGCTGTGGGGTCTAGAGGATGTGACGATCGCCAGTTCGCTCTGTTGACCCTGCACCCATTTACGCCACATCTTTAGAGTTTGCCATCAACCATTTTCTCGATCGCTTCCGCAATCTGTGGGGGTTGAATAATCGTCAGGTATTCTAACTTTCCATTATAAGGAGTCGGAATATCCTGTGACGACATCCGCAAGACGGGCGCATCTAATTCATCAAAGAAATTATCCACGATCGAAGCCGTTAATTCAGCACCGATACCGCCAGTCCGCATACACTCTTCAACAATGATGACTTTATGCGTCTTCTTAATCGATGCCCCAATTGTTTCGAGATCTAACGGTTTGAGCGAAATCAAGTCAATAATTTCGGGATCGTAACCTTTACCTTCGAGGGATTTCATCGCCTGGGTACAGTGATGGCGCATCCGTGAGTAGGTGAGGACGGTGACATCTTTACCAGGACGCACGATTTCGGCTTTGTCCAGTGGGAGGAGATATTCATCATCTGGCAAGTCCTCCTTGAGGTTGTAGAGCAGGACATGCTCAAAGAATAAGACGGGATTCTCATCTCTGATTGCCGACTTGAGCAACCCTTTAGCATTGCGTGGCGTCGAACAAGCGACGATTTTCAGACCCGGAACTGCTTGGAAATAGGCTTCTAAACGCTGGGAATGTTCCGCACCCAACTGTCTACCCACACCACCAGGGCCGCGAATCACCAACGGAATCGTAAAATTACCGCCAGA